>JBBRXC010000042.1:0-12186 GCA_038248745.1 Peptostreptococcales bacterium
TGGAGGACATTAACGATACCGACTAAACCAAAAAGAGCAAATTAAGAATTATAGGAGTGCGACACAATCAGCAAATCTTTAAAAATAACTTTATAAATAAAAATTAATTAAAATGGGATACTACAGAGGAACCAAAGTAAAATGTACAAAACCGGAATTATTATTAACCGGTAGCACCTTTAATAAAGAATGGAATGACTTTATTATAAATGTAAAAGATGGAATAACGGAATATTACTGCAGTAAGGAATATTTGAATGATGCAATAATTGAATTATCTAAACAGCATCCATACGAAACCTTCACAGGGGTAACATGGACAGATGATGATTATGAAGATGCTATTGAATACACTTCGTTAATAAAAAATGGAGAAGTGGAATTAGTAAAAATTGCCCCTTATTATCAGATATTTTTCCCGGAAATAAATGATGTGGATTATCATTCATTAAAAGGAAGATTTAAGGAACAAATAAACCTTTATCTCAACCGAATTGACCTTGTAAATGAAGGTAAGGATGATGAATCCGTTTTTGATATTCTAAATGACAAGAAGGATGAAGAAGGATTCAAATCTTATTTTACTATTACCTGGGAAAATGATAAGCACATTTTCAGGGCAACCAAAAGATTTACATCAATGGTAGTTGTTGATTATCAAAGAAAAAATCCTGAAAATCCTGAAGTTTAAAAAGTTTCAGAAGATTTATCCTACAATAACCTTGATGATCTTAAAACAAATAACTATGATGAGATATAAATATACAATTGAAGAAATGATTCAGTTTATTGCTGAATACGATAAAGGGAACCAAATAATTGCTGAATACAAAGAAGCAGAAGATATTGAAACCATTACCGAAGAAGATATTATGAACTTATTTGGAGATACTTACTTAACATATAACATATATTATGTTGGGCCATATTATTGGAGCGGAAGTGATTATGTTTTTATATCAGATTATGATCAATATCTGATAGATAAAGGTTACGACCCAATTTCCGAGGATTTTCTTGATGAATTAAATAGAATCGATTATCGAATTATTCCTACTGTTGATACTGTTCAGTTATGTGATGTTGAAAATGAAGATTGGTCGAACTTTTCTTGCACATTGGAAGAATTGATTTCTTCAAATGGTATAGATGAAAGAGTTATTCGTTGGCTTGGAGTCCCGAGAATACCTGGTTTGATTTAGCTTAAGATTGGAATGTGATTTTGTAACCGGAGAAATTGATGTCAGATATTTTGAAATAATCAGGCTAAGAATCCCTTCTTGGCCTATTATAGGCAATAATGGTAATAGAAATATCTTTAATAACTTAAAAAACATCTCAACCAGTGAGATATTTTTCATACCTTTATTTGCATTATAAATGGTAATCTAATGAATCGAATAAAGGAAGTACTCGATGAGAAAGGAATAAAACAGGTTTGGCTTTCGGAAAAACTCGATAAATCGTACAATATGGTCAATTCATATTGTCAGAACAGAAGGCAGCCATCCCTGGAAATTTTATACCAGATTGCAAAAATTTTAAAAGTTGATGTGAAGGATCTGATCATAAGTAAATAATTATCGAATCGTGAAACAAGAGAAAACTGTACATACAAGCAGGACAATAATGTTTTCGGAGCTTGCAAAGGTTATGAACCATGGCATAGAGGATGATAATTATATTGATTCGTTGCAACAAAACGTCATTAATAAAGCTACCCAATCGGGCATATCAAAAACCTCACGCTATTTAAAAAGTTTGTATGATTTTGATTTGTCACAACCAGAATTTAGAGCATTTAAACATTTCTGGAACATGGCTAGTGAAAATGACAGACCCATCCTCGCATTGCTTTATGCCATCCATAACGACCACCTATTAAGTGAAAGCATTCCTATAATAACAACTACAGAATTGGGGAAGAAAGCTACCGTAGAAAGTATTGAAGATAATATTGAAACCCTTTACCCTAAAAAGTATTCTGCTAATACTCGCAGGTCTATGGCTCAGAACATCGCCAGTTCCTGGAAACAAGCTGGATTTATTACTGGTAAAGTAAAAAACATCCGTACCCAACCTGAAATAAGTTACCAGGTAGTTGCTTTTGCATCCCTGTTGGCCTATCTGAATGGTGTTAGGGGTGACTTTATATTAAAAAGCAACTGGATAAAAGCATTTTGTTTGGATGATAAAACAATCCGTTATCTGCTAATGGAAGCCAGTAAAAGAGATTTGCTTCAATATCAGTTTGCCGGAAATGTTACTTCCATAACTTTTAATAAACTATTAACCAAATTGGATATAAATGGCTTCGAAAATTGATCAGCTATTGTCAGCTTTTGAATTGGTTGTGAATGAACCATGGCCGACATCATTATCAGGACAGGAAAGAATCTGGTTTCTGGTTTATGACCCATCTGAACAGCGTAAAATTGACCTCCGCCTGGAAGATTTTGAAACTGCTACTATGAAAGCAAATAAGAAATGGGTTCTAATTTCTTTAAAGAATTGTTTCCCTTCCTGGATGGCAAATCATGATTATAAAGAAGAGTATTTCAATGACCCAGAGACCCTGGTGGATCAGTTAGAGGTTGAGTTTAAACATTATGCCATTCAGTTTTTAACTTCAGAGATTGAAAAGCAAAATCTTGATGACAATACTTTGATTGTAGTCAAGGACATTTCTTCACTATTTGGGTTTAACCGGATATCAGACGTATTAAACGGATGTGCAGCTGCTTTTAAAGGCCGTGTTCTGATATTCTTTCCCGGTGAATTTGAAAAGAACCACTATCGTTTGCTCGATGCCAGAGACGGATGGAGTTACCTTGCCAGACCCATATTAGCCTAACCATATCTTATAATGAAAAACAAAGAACTTTTTACCCTGAATCCCGATGATAATAACCTCATCAATGATGGTGTAGTCGAAATTAACACTGCCAAAGACGAGAAAGGACTTCAAATCATCCATCACGAACTTAAAACTTTTGTTTGTGAAGGTGAATATCAAAGGGGACTGTATCGCATCCTGGATACTTATCTGAAGCATCTTGACCAGCCAAAACAACCAGCTGCTTGGGTAAGTGGATTTTTTGGAAGTGGGAAATCTCACCTGGTAAAAATCCTGGGGTATTTGTGGGAAGATTTTGAATTTCCAAATGGTGAAACGGCCAGGTCAATTAAACCATTACCCGATGATGTCAATGATTTAATGGTGGAATTGATCAGAAGACAAAAAATATGCGACAGGCTCTCAATCTCTGGCACTCTGAAAGATTTTCCATCAGCTGATATCAGATATTCCTTTTTACAATTATTCCTTAATAAACTTGGTTTACCTGCACAGTACCATCATTTTAAATTTGTTTACTGGGCAAAACAAGAAGGCCTTTATGACGATTTAAAATCCTTGATTGAAGCACAAGGAAAGAACTTCAGACAAGAGTATGAGAACTTGTTTGTCTCCTCTGCTCTGGCTAAAGCAGTGTTGGAATTGAAACCCGAATTTGCTGAAAACGAAGCAAAAGTAAAGGAGAATTTTAAAGCAAATTTTCGCAGAATTGAAAGCATTAACAGGGAACAATTTATCGAATGTATCCGGCATGAAATCCTTCCAATGTTTTTCGGAGATAAAATTCCCCTGACTATAATCGTTCTTGACGAAATTCAACAATTCATTGGCACCGACAGCGATAAAAGTATTGATGTGCAAAACCTTGCACAGGATATCTGCAGCAATTTTGAAGGTAAGTTTCTCCTGATAGGAACTGGCCAGAATGCTCTTTCTGAAACCAGTTTGCTGCAAAGACTGCAAGACCGGTTTACGGTAAAAGTCTCCTTGTCTGATACCGATGTTGAAACCGTAACACGGAAAACAGTATTGGAAAAGAAGCCATCTGCTATAAAAAATCTTGATGTAACATTGGAAGGTGCTTTAGGGGAAATCTCACGTAATCTGTCAGGAACTGATTTTGGCTATGTTACCAGCGACCGGTCTGTTTTGGTAGCTGATTATCCTATCCTACCATCTACAAGAAAATTCTGGAAAAAGATCTTACAGGTGATTGATACAGCTGGTACTTCAGGGCAATTGAGAAGTCAGTTGCGTATTGTGGATGAAAGTATAAAGAAAGTAGCTGATAAAGAAGTCGGGAATATTGTTCCTGCTGACCTGATTTTTGAGCAGAAACAAGCGCAGCTTCTTCAAAATGCATTACTCTTAAATGATACCAACAACTTAATTGTTGGAAGAAAATCAAAAGGTGGAGACGCTTACCTGGAAGGCCGAATTTTAAGTATCATATTCCTTATTGAGCAATTGCCCAAAGATGGTACCGGAAGTCGTATAAAATCGAATGAAACGACAATAGCGGAATTACTTCTCGATAACATCACTGAATCATCCGATAAATTCAGAACAAAAGTTAAAGATCTGATCAAAAAGATGGTGGATGAAAAGGTTTTAATGGTCGTAAAAGATGAATTCAAACTTCAGACAAAAATCGGTGCCGAGTGGGAAAAGGAATATACCACTCAGGCAGTAAAACTGAACAGTTCAGGTGACGATTTAATACAAGGATTGCGTAATGAGAAGATCATTTCTTTTTTCAAAGATAAAACCCGAACCATTAAAGTCCTGCACGGAACTTCAAAGCAGATACGTGATTTCGAAATTTGGGATAAGGCAGAAAGACCTGTTACTACACATAAACTCAATGTTTGGGTACGTGATGGATGGAATGAAAATGAATCTTCCTTAATTAATGAAATTCGTGAAGAGGGGGCAGACGCACCGCTTGCATATACATATGTGAAAAAATTTCGTGACCAGGATCTTAGAAGTGCCATAATTCAATTTATTGCAGCAGATAAAACCCTGGATGCCAAAGGTCAGCCAGCAACTCCTGAAGAGGAACAGGCGAAGAAAAGCATGGAAACCCGTAAAGGGTTGGCCAAGATCGAAATGGAAGAGCTTGTAGGTAAAATTTGTATGGAGAGTGTGGTTTACCTGGCCGGAGGAAATAAAGTTGAAACGGGTACCATAAAAGATAATATTGACGATGCTTTAAACAGTATTGCAGACAGGCAATTCCCTGAATTCAAGGGGAAAGCTGATTATAAAGATTGGGATAAAGCTTTAACCAAAGCATTGGCTGGGGATCCTGATGCCTTAAAAAAGATTAGCTGGGATAAAGAACCAAAAGATCATCCTGTAGCCATAGAGATTTTAAGATTTATTGGAAACAGCACGAAACAAGGAAAAGAAATCCGGAATCAATTTACCAAATCACCCTATGGATGGAGCCAGGATGCAATTGATACAATTATTCTATTATTAAGGAATACGGAACATATTTCCACCTTAGAACCCAGTTTAAATCAGGCAAAAATCGGGAATGCAGCTTTTAAAAAGGAAGTACATACCTTAACGGCTGCCGATAAAATAAAACTCAGGAAATTATACCAAGATGCTGGTATCTCCTGTAAACCGGGAGAAGAGTTTCTGCATTCCAACACTTATTTGAATCAACTGAAAGAACTCGCTTATTCAATTGGAGGTGATGCCCCCAAGCCTGAACCTCTCAATATACAGTTTCTCAAAGACATTGAAAACCTGGATGGGAATGAACGATTGTTGAGAATATTAGTTGAACAGGAAGACCTGAGCACAAAAAATTCAGATTGGAAAAAGAAGTCAGCTTTGGTTAGCAAAAGGGAGCCAGTTTGGAATTTGTTGGTGGATTTGGCCAATTATGCTAACTCCAGCGAAAGCATGGAAAAATTAAGAGAAGAAATTGATGCTATTCGTGAAAACCGATTACTGCTTCAGGAACCAGATCCCATACAATCTAAATTGACAGACCTCACAGAAAAGCTGAAGACCAGATTGAATGAGTTAAAGCAAGGTTTTAATGATCTCTATGACACAAAGATGGACGACTTGCAAGCAAATGAATATTTCAGCAAACTGACCCCGGAACAAAAACATCCTATTTTGCGAAACCATCAGCTTTTAGCAAAACCAGAAATAAAACCGCTTGACTCGAAATCTCTGTTGCTACAATTGCAAAAGGCATCACTCGAAGGTTGGGAGACTAAAATTGCTGCATTGCCAGGGCAATTTCAGGCTGCATTGGAAGATGCCATTAAATTGATGGCACCCCAGGCAATTACATACGACTTGCCAAGGAAAACGATTTCAAACCAGGCTGATGTGGATGCTTACATCACTGAAATTAAAGCTGAATTAGAAAAACTTTTAAAAGAATCCGGTTCAATTATTCTTAAATAATGGCAGTACTTACCTCACAACAACGAAATACGCTCGAAACAGCTGTAAAGCAAGCACGGAGATTATCAGAATCAGGTGCGTTAAATGCTTTACGAGCATTAGCTGTGGATAATCCGGAACCGTTCGTTCATATGAATCCTGATCAACGCAGTTTACGTAACCGACTCCGAAGTAAAGCCAGGTTATTGGGGGATGACCTTCCATCAAGCGGTAACCAGCAGATAGACCATCTGGCCTATGAACTGGCTTATGAATACTGGCACAAAATGCTATTTGCAAAGTTTCTTGAAGCAAATAGCTTATTAATGCACCCCGATGGAGTTTCTGTTACCATGGAAGAATGTGAAGAACTGGCAAAAGAGGGAGGATATATTGATAAATGGGACACAGCAGCAGGATATGCATCAAAAATGTTACCTGCCATTTTTCGACCTGAAGATCCGCTAATGCAGATATCTTTTGCTTCTAATGACAGGATTAAACTTGAAGAAATTATTGATGGTCTTGATGATTTTATTTTTTCTGCAGAAGATGCCTTAGGTTGGGTTTATCAGTTCTGGCAAAGTGAAGCTAAAGAAGCCATTAACAAGAGTGGAGATAAAATTGATGGCGAAAAACTTCCTGCAGTAACTCAGCTTTTTACTGAACCCTATATGGTAAATTTTCTCATTGACAATACCATTGGTGCATGGTGGGTAAGCAGAAATCCTGGCGTGAAACCACCAGTAAATTTTGAATATTTGAGGCTTATGGATGATGGAACTCCGGCAGCAGGTAAATATGAAGGTTGGCCAGACAAAACTGCTGAAGTAACCTCCTTGGATCCATGCATGGGTTCAGGTCATTTTGTAGCTTCACAGTTTACGGTTTTTGCGAATCTTAGGATCCAAGAGGAAGGACTAAGTAAAGAAGAGGCAACAGATAAAGTGATAGCAGAAAATCTTCACGGTTTAGAATTAGATGCTCGGTGTACCCAGATTGCAGCGTTTAATTTGGCCCTAACTGCGTGGAAGTTCTGTGGTACATATAAGGAGCTTCCTGAAATGAACCTGGCGTGTAGTGGAATTGCACCAAAGGGTAAAATAGATGATTGGATTAATCTTGTTAGTAAAATAGATGACTCTGTCCAAAAAGCACGGCTTGAAAATGGTATGCGCTCACTTTTTCAACTTTTTCAATTGGCCCCTGAATTAGGAAGTCTTATTGATCCAACAACTATTAAATCTGATGCTTTTACTGCAAACTTTGAAGATTTACTCCCAATTCTGGAAAAAGCATTGAAAGAAGAGGCTAACAAAGATATTATTGAAAGGGGTGTAATTGCAGCAGGAATGGCAAAAGCAGGTAAATTATTATCAAATAAATATACTCTTCAAATTACAAATGTCCCTTACTTAAGCCGTGGCAAACATAGTAAGGTATTAGCTGATTATTGTTCTCAACATTATCCTGATTCCAAAGGAGACTTAGCAACAATATTTTTAGATCGGATGTTGGGAACATCAAAAATATCTGGGAATATTGCCTCCGTTTTACCACAAAATTGGTTGTTTATGCATACTTATAAACAGTTTCGAGTAAGATTTTTTAAAAAATTATCATGGAACATTATTGCAAAGCTCGGACCAGGTGCCTTTAGTCAAATATCGGGAGAGGTGGTGAAAGCTATATTATGTGTATTTGAAAATAATAACCCAAGTAAACTTCATAGTATTGTCGCTCTTGATGTTTCAAGTCAAAATACGATACTTAAAAAAATATCCGAACTTCTGAATTCCTCTTTAGGAGTATTAAATCAACTCAATCAAGTTAGCAATCCTGAGTCAAAATTTATCATTTCAACAGATGAAATGGATTCAGGATTACCTTTATTAAAGTTATTTGTTGATTCGTTTCAGGGCATTAAGACAGGTGATGATAATAGGTATAAATTTGTTTTTTGGGAAGTCAATAATTATGATTCTTGGAAATTAGCATACGGGGGGCCAATTAACGATAGTGAGGAAGGATGCCATTATATTTTGAATTGGAAATTTAAAGGAAAAGATTTTGCAAGGTTCCAAGGCCAGGCTGCTTTCGAAGAGGTTGGATTTTATTTGACAAATGTTGGTCATCTTCGAACTTGTTTATTTAAAGCAAAACCTTTTACAAGCGAGATTACTGTTGTTATTCCTAAACAAGCAGAACATTTTATTCCTATCTATGCATATTTGTTATCAGAGTCTTACGAAACAAATCTTAGAAGGATTGATCAAAATTTAGCGATCTCAACTGGATCTGTAAGCCAGGTTCCATATGATTCTGAATATTGGCATACAAATGCTTCTAATTTATTTCCGAAAGGAATTAATAATCCAACTGGTTTAGATCCTACTCAGTGGTTGTTTCATGGACATTCAAAACGAACTAATCACCCGTTACAAGTTGCCACCGCACGTTTGATTCAGTATCATTGGCCTTCAGAGATCGAAAAAGAAATGGAACTATCGGATGAAGCAAGACAATTAATCGAAGGAAATAAAGAGATTGATCACCTAACTGATAGTGATGGGATTATCTGCATTCCTTCTGTCAATACTGAGGAAACTGCAGCGAATAGATTGCGTGATTATCTGAAAGAAGCCTTGGTTAAGGATTGGAATAGTAACTCCATCCATAAACTTCTTGAAACTGAAAATGCCAAATCTGCCAATCTCCAAAGCTGGTTACGTAATGAATTCTTTATACAGCACTGCAAAGTTTTTAATAATCGGCCTTTTATCTGGCATATTTGGGATGGACGCAGTGATGGTTTTTCAGTACTGGTGAATTATCATAAACTGAATAAAGAAAACCTCTCTAAACTAATTTACACTTATCTGGGCGATTGGATCAGAATGTGTGAGTCAAAGAAAAAGTCCGGTGAAAGTGGTGCAGAAGGACTGCTGAGTGCAGCAATTAAGCTGAAAGAAAAGCTGGAGTTAATACTCGAAGGGGAAGCACCATATGACATTTTTGTTCGCTGGAAACCACTTGAACAGCAATCCATTGGCTGGGATCCTGACCTAAATGACGGTGTTCGGTTAAATATTCGTCCATTTATGGAGGCGGATGTCCTGCGTAAGAAACCAAATATTAAAATGGGTATCGACAGAGGTAAGAATCCTCCTGGATCACCCTGGGGTGAGATACGGGATAATGATAGACATTTGACTTTGGATGAAAAAAAAGTAGCCAGGGAGAAATAAAAAAAAACAATAGTAGCCATGGATGAATTTATTAAAGCTTTTCTCGAATGGTTCAGGAGTGATAATCATTCCAGAATAGAAGATTTTTATGCTGACCAAATCACCATCGAAAAACTACAACAATTATCAAAAGATGAATTCATTGAATTCATCAATCAGTTTGCCAGAGAAGGCGGAAAAATTCAATCAGGCGGATATAGGACTGCCCCTAAATTGATTGAAAATGTGAACAAAAAATATGATGAATTTCGGGGAAAGATATTGGAGCCGCTCGCTCCAGGTTTCAACCTGGATTCATGGCTACAATGGTGTGAAAGTTTTCCATTCTTTGGGAAAGGACTGGCAACAATTTACTTGAACAGGATAAATAAAAGCAAGTTTGCCATTGTCAACAATAAGAGCATCGAGGGATTGAAAAAACTGGGATATAAAATCCCTTCTGTTAACATGAAAAGTCAATATGATGCCATTTTAAAAGCCGAAAACAATCTTCTTGAGAAATATCCATCGCTCGAAAATTTTTTCCGGGTGGATGCCATGATGCATTATATAATTGGAACTGACGAAGGTGGAATAAAATTCAATGAATTGGTTGCAAAGAGTTATTTCGATTTAAAAGGATTTAAAGATTACATACAGAATTTCGGATCAAAATATGACGGAAATAGTCCAGCAGTAGCCTGGTTTTACGATACACGGAATAAACTTGAGTACCTGGTTACCTTGTTAAGTGATAGGTTGAAAAGAGATTACACAATCAATTACAAAGAAAGACCCAATACCCAGGGGGGAAACATGAAGAATTACGTACTCACTGGCTTCGCTCCTGATAATGTTCACCCTGATGGCAAGTTGTTCATTAAACTTGCTTTTCATACACTAAATAATAACCCAGCATTCGATATTGAAATAGATGTGGATGAAAAAATTACTGACAATCCTTTTAGACCTGATAGAGTAAGTCGTAGGGAAAATACCAGATTAAGGATTCCAGTTGACCAGAATTTTCCACAAAATTGGTCTTCTCTTATTAACAGCATTGACCTACATGTTGAAACACTTACACAGGAATATAAGAAGATTTCTGGAATTCAAACACCAGACAAACCGATAGCACCTAAAACAGTTCAAAGAATGTCTCTAAATAATATTCTTTATGGCCCTCCGGGAACAGGGAAGACCTATCATAGTATCAACTATGCTGTTGCAATAATAGAAAACAAACCTGTTGAATATATATGCCTGGAAGATAGAAGTTCAGTGAAGGAAAGGTATGAAAAATACATTAAAGAGGAACGAATTGCATTTTGCACATTTCACCAAAGTCTGGGTTATGAAGATTTTATTGAAGGTATCAAACCCGTTGAACCTGGTTCGGAAGAGGAACAATTATCTTATGCTGTTGAAGATGGAATTTTTAAGAGGATGTGTGTTAATGCCTCATTCACATTTTTACGTGAAGATATAACTGCCGAAACAGAAACTGCCCTTGATTTTTCAGCTGCTTATGATCGATATGTAAATACTGTAAATGAGCTATTATTGAAGGGTGAAGAGGTTAAAATACAGACCATAAGTGGCGGTGTGGTAATGGTCGATAATATTTCGCAAAAAAATAATATAATAATAAAACATGTTAATGGCTCAAGGGAATATATAGTCTCAAAAAACCGTTTGAGTAAGCTTGCACAGGCCTATCCTGACCTCAACGAATTAACAAATATAAATGATCAGTTCAGAGCGGAAATTGGAGGTAGTAATTCATCAGCGTATTGGGCAGTATTGAATGCTGTCCGGCAAATGTCAAATAAAAATATTATTAAAAATGTAAGCCTTCAATTAGAAAAAGATTATTCATATGACGATAAGAAAAGGATTATCGAAACTATGAAAAATGATGATTATAAAACGGAGAATCCAAAGCAATATGTTCTGATTATTGATGAGATCAATAGAGGTAATGTATCACAGGTTTTTGGTGAAATCATTACATTGATGGAGGATGATAAGCGGTTGGGTGCTGATGAATCAATAAAGGCAATTCTACCTTATTCTAAAGGGAATTTTGGAGTGCCATGTAATCTACATATCATCGGAACCATGAATACAGCAGACAGGTCTGTTGAAGCACTGGACACCGCTTTGCGGAGAAGATTTTCATTTATAAATATGGAACCGGAACCCGAAAAGCTTAAAACAACAGAGGATGGGATCAACCTGTCTGAAATGCTTAGTGTTATCAATAATCGTTTGTCAATTTTAAAAGATAATGATCATACAATTGGCCATGCCTGGCTTTGGAATGTTCAAAACTTGAACCAGTTGAAGGAGGTTTTCAAAACAAAAATATTGCCTCTGCTTAAAGAATATTTTTACAATGATTATGAAAAATTAGGACTTGTTCTTGGGGATTCATTCTTTGAGCCTCATAATCAGGTAAACAGTAATGTTTTTGCAAACTTCTCTGGAGGCAATGGATTAGCCATGCAGTATGACCAATCGTGGCAATTCCAGCTAAAATCCGTGGAGAATTTAACCCTCTCTGACTTTCTAACACTTACACCCAAACATAATCTGACACCATCGGATGAGGAATAATAAAACCATACAGGTTTTTGAACATCAACAACTTCTTATTGGTGAACATGAGTTTAAACTACA
>JBBRXC010000043.1:0-12138 GCA_038248745.1 Peptostreptococcales bacterium
AACGGTTCCATCAAAAACAATTGGAAGCGTGCTAGTTGCGCCGCCTGAAATAATCTCAAGCTGTCTGCCAATGCCTTTTTCTATTTCTTCCGCAATTTCAATAAGTTCCTCTAATTTTTCTGGCGTTGCTTTTATTGAACCATAACAACCTAAATTCGTACCCACTCCTCGAAGATCTACATTTGGCAACTGGTTTTCCACATATTTAGCAATCTTAACCATTTCTTCTTTATCCCAAAAGCCCTCTCGAAGATCCCCAAGGTCTGCCATCAAAACAACCCCATGTCTTTTCCCTTGTTTTATACATGCTTCATTGATCGCCTCAAGAACCACCTTTTCGCTGTTCAAGCTGAACTCACAGTGCTTGACGATTTCATCCACTTCACTTAACATAGGCACCCTTATCATGGCAAAAGGACCGGTTACCCCCGCTTCCTTTGCTTCAATAATCTGCTCGATTCTTGAGGTGCCTATACTTGTACAGTCTGTCAAATTATATACCTTTGTCATTTCAACGATGCCATTAAATCCTTTAATGACACCCGTCACAGAGATACCTTGCTCCTTACACTTTTCGACAACTTGATCGATATTGTGTTTTAGCTTATTTAAATCTATTTCTAACCTAGGGAATTTATTCATTTTTGTCTCCTTTCAATTTTTCCGGCTGGCTGACGCCAATCACACCTGCCAGTATCATTATAAGTCCTATTATTTTATAACTTGTAACCAGATCTCCTCTGAACGCTATGCCTGCAATAACGCCAGTTACCGTTAATACGCTTAAGGTTAATGTGGAGGCTTTGTATGCAGGGACTGTCGCAATTAAATGGTTATAAGCGATAAACGCGAAAACGGAGCAAATAATTCCTAAAAACAGAATGACATAAGTCAATTCAGGGATTTGAACAGCCAGAACATAAGCCTCAAAACCATATCCCATGGCAAAATTTAATGTGTTAAAAAATATAAAACCAACAATTGTCATTACCAATGTTATTTCAATTGGTCCGAAGTTCCCCGAAATTTGTTTTGTAAGCATTGTGTAGATCGCCGCAGTGATGACCGCCAGTAGAAGAAAAACATATCCTAAAATTTTACCACTGATGGCTGCATCCCCCATTACGGTAACAATCACACCAAAAAAAGACAGGAAAACAAAAGCCGCTGTCAAAAATTTAATTTTTTCTCTGAAAAATATTGCACTTAATACGGTGACTGTGATGGGGACCATGGAAAGTATTATGGCTGATTCAGAGGCAGTGGTAATGTCGATGCCCAAGATTTCAAATACGCCATATAAACATGGCTGTGCGATGGAAACAATCAATAACGTTTTAATGGGTTTATTTTTCAGATCCAATTTGACAAAACCCATTAGTACAAATACACCAAATGTTATGATGGCAACAGTCATTCTCACCGCCATTACTTGAATAGGGTCCAGGTAATCCAGCGCTGTTTTGGTGCCTAAAAATGAAATGCCCCAGCCGATTGCTCCTCCTATTCCTATTATATATGCCAATCTTATATTTTTCATTTTATGCCTGGTTCTCCGCTGAATTTCGTTTAATTTTTTTACCTGTTGTCTTCTCAAATTCTTCTGTTCTGATGGCTATTTTCTTTATCCTTTTAAAATATGGCAGTTCTTTATTAATTTTATCAATTTCCGTCCAAATCAAAAATTCCTGTGCTTTTACGGAAGGATTGGCCCCTAAAACCTCTGTCACTTCTTCCATATCCGGGAAGATTGAAGCAAAAATTAATATTTCATCACTTTCCTTACTTTCTTTCCCCATCACCATGCTTTCTTTGATATATGGAATCTTTTTTAAATAATATTCAATTTCTTCTGGGTATACATTTTTCCCGTTCTTTGTGATGATTACATTCTTAATTCTTCCCGTGAGATAAATATAATTATCCTTGTCCAGATAACCCAGGTCTCCTGTATGTAGCCATCCATCAACCAAAACCTTCGCTGACTCTTCTGGCATTTTATAATATCCAAGCATGACGTTTCCACCTTTCACACAAATCTCGCCGATTCCTGTTTCTGGATCTATATCAATAATTTTCGCATCAAATCCCGGCGGAATATACCCTAACGAGTCATTTTTGAAAAACTTGTCTGGGTTCAGTGCACAAATAGGCGCGCATTCCGTCAGCCCATATCCTTGAAGGGCTGTAATTCCAAAATCATTGATTCCTTGAAGTATTTCTGGATTTATTGCCGCACCCCCACAGATAATCAGCCGCATTCTTCCACCAAATACATCAGTGATTTTTTTGAAAAAAACAGGTCCGAAATCAATGCCAATTTTTTTAGTTTTTCTATTTATGGCGATGACCTTTTTAAGGGTTTTTTCTTTCCCACTTTTTTTAACATTTTGCCATATTTTTTTATATAGACTCTCCAGAATTAATGGTACGGCTAGAAGTATTGTAGGCCTTGCCTCCGAAAGATTTTTAACGATATATTTAAGACCTTCGCAATAAGCTGTGGCTGATCCTTTATATAAAGGCAATAAAAATCCGCAGGTGCATTCGTAGGTATGGTGCATTGGTAGAATCGAGAAAAAAACATCTGTTGGTCTGATCTCTACTAGTGATGGCGCCGTCATTAATTCTTCTGCTATATTTCCGTGAGAAAGCATTACACCCTTTGGGACACCTGTTGTTCCAGAAGTGAAAAGTAACATACTCATTTCATCCCGAATAATCTGGGCATCCAAAAAATCCTTGTTCCCTTCTGAAATAAATTTCACGCCTTCTTTCACAAGCGCATCAAGTGAATACGACTTACTTGTATTTTCTCTGTTTTGCATATTTACTAAAACCTTGATATTTGTTTGTCCAGAATCTTTCATTTTAAGAAAAACGTCTTCATACTTTCCTTCATAAAATACACAGGATACTTCTCCTTCAATAATCAACTGTTTAATTTCATTTGTCAAAAGTTCCTTATCAAGAGGCACTACAACCCCAACCCCGCAGACAGCGGCCAGATAAGAAATCCCCCATCGATAACTATTCTCTCCTATTACTGCAATCCTCTTATCTTTCAAGCCATGAGCAATTAATGCTGTGCCAAGCCCATTCACTTTTTCCATCATTTCTTTATAAGTAATATTTATGTATGGGCCGCCTTTTACTTCTTTGTCCATGAAAGCCACATTATCGGGAAAAAGTTCAGCACTGGTTTCAAGCATATGCTTCAGATCCATGACAGGTCTGTTGTTCTTATACATAACGCGAGGATCTTTGCTTGTATTAATTTCATTTATCCTTTTTACCGCATAATCCCACTCTACTCTTTTCATTTCCTTATAAGCTTTATCATTTAACATGTGCATTCTCCTCCTCAGACAAATTTCCGTCAATAAATCTCTTAATTTTTCTTGTGGTGGTTTTTTCGAATTCTGTTCTTCTGACTGTAAATCTTTTCACTCTTTTATATAATGGCATCAGCTCGTTGATATCATCTAAAAGAATTTTTATAAAAGTTCTCATTTCCTCGGTTGTCATTGGGCCTTTTTCTTCTTGAATAAATTCATAATCTGGATATATTTCAGCCTTGACAATAGTGTCATTTGATTTTTCATCCTCGACCCCATGCACAAGAACTTCTTGAATATATGGGCTGCCAGTTAAATAATACTCCACCTCTTCAGGGAAAATATTTTTTCCATTTTTGGTAATGATAACATTTTTTTTTCTTCCCGAAATATAAAGGAATCCTTCTTTGTCAAAATAACCATAGTCTCCCGTATGAAGCCACCCATTCTTCAACACCTTATCCGTTTCTTCAGAATCTCCAAAATAACCCAGCATAACAGATTCTCCTCTGCAGATTATTTCTCCTACACCATTATCATCTTCTTCAATGATTTTCACTTCTGTTCCAGGCATTGGAAATCCCGCGGATGCCGCCTTGCTGTAGCGATCCTTGTTCAACGCTATAATAGGCGCACATTCTGTCATCCCATACCCTTGGATCATTGGGAATCCCATCGCTTCAAAATCTTCTATCACTCTTGGATTGATGGCTGCTCCTCCCGCAATAAACAGTTTAATGTTGCCTCCGGTTGCAGCATGCACGTCTTTAAATATTTTCCTTATTGTTGGCTGATTATATAATTTTAATTTTCGTGAAATAGAAATCATTCCACGCATTTTTTTATCTTTTTTATTTGTTTCTGCCTGTTTCCAGATTTTTTTATGGATGGACTCAAAGACAAGAGGAACACCCAGCATCACTGTAGCTTTTGATTCCACCAAATTTTTAACAATATATTTCAATCCCTCACAAAAAGCAATCGTAAGCCCCTGATAAATTCCAGTCAATATATGACAGGTCATTTCATAAGAATGGTGCATTGGTAATACGGACAGGCCCACGTAGTTATCAGGTATTGCAACGTATTTTGACATGTTATATACATTGGCAGAAAGATTTTTATGTGACAGCATAACGCCTTTTGCCATGCCCATCGTCCCGGAAGTAAAAAGCAGGGAGCACATGGCCTCCCGATCGATTGTTGCATCAACAAATTCTCTGTTGCCAGCTTCCAAAAGTTCCTTGCCTTCTCCAATCAGTTTGTTCAAGGAAAGGTCTCCACGCTCATCCTTTGTAGCTGACATATTTATCGTATAATTTATCCCGGTTAAACCTTGCAGTGCCTCTTTTACAATTGGTTCCATCTTTCTAGAGAAAACGATAGCAGAAACCTCCGCTCTCAGGAGTAAATTCCTGATTTCATTTGGCGGAAGCTCTCTGTCTAGAGGAACAATCACCCCTGTGCCGTTGGTCGTTGCAAAGTACGTCAAGGCCCACTGATATGAATTCTCTCCAATAACAGCAACTTTCTTGCCCTTTAGTCCCATTTCAATGAATTTTGTCCCAAGTGCGTCAACATCGCTTTTGACTTGTGGGAAGTATATTGGTTTATACTCCCCTCCCAAAACTTCTTTTATTAAATAAGCTGCCCTGTCTGGATAAATTTCAGCGCTGGTATTAAGCATATCCTTCAAGTCGTTGACTGGTCTAAATTCATATAAACTATCTTTATATTTCGAATGATTCATTCTCTTTATCCTATCCTTTTATACATGTGCAAGAACTTCATTTTTTGTAATTTCACTATTTTTTAATATAACTACACCTTGCTATTTTAACACCTCTAATGCTTAAAATCAAGATTTCCCCACCACATCATATTCATAGCCCTCGAAAGCTAGATCAAACCCGCAAACACTTTTATACTGGCAGTAATCACACGCTTTCGCCGTTTTAGTTTTTTTCGGCTTGGCTGGGATCTCGCCACTGATGATATCCTTACACAATGCCATGATCTTTTCATCCACGGATTTCCTTAATTGTGAAAATTCTTCGTTGCTCAAAAGCTTTCCTCCACTGGTTCCCTTAATGCCTTCCTTTGTATCTCTAATGGGAAAAATCTTTGAGTATCCGGTAAACTCTCCAGCAATACTTTTAATGACCTCCGTATCATCAAGCATTATGCCATCAAGTTTATAGCTTTTTAACATCTCTCCCTCTATTTTTTCCAGGTCCAGACTCTGCGCCAGTTGACTTGCATCGATAATAGGTTCGTCAATTTCGAAATAAAACACACCGCCGCCTACAATGTTTGGGTCAATAGCATCCTGCGCCGCTTTCAAATAAAGCATCAGCTGAAGCCTGTATCCTGCCTTCACCTCTTGAATGTCAAATTTTTCTTTCCCCGACTTATAATCAATAATCTTCGTGAAGTTGTTTTTCAGTACGTCAACTCGGTCTATTTTCCCTTCAATAAAGACGGTTTCTGCTCCCAGATTTACTTCAATCGCCGGGAATATTTTTTCTTCTCCGTTGCCAAATTCGGCTTCAAATTCTACCCGTTTAATAGCCCCCTGCCGTACATGATTCACAAGCACCCAGGCAACTTGTGTGCAAACCTTCTTTATCCGTTGTTTCTTATAGTTTTCAGCTGCGCCCAGAGAAAAAAGACCCTCTTTATAGTCTGCTGTCTCCTCTTCAATGAATTTGTCTATTAACCTAGCACATTCCTCTTCCGTAACAGTCATCCAAGGGGAATTTTCGCCGGTTATTTCGCCCCCATCTTTTGACAGTTCCATGGACATTTTCATCAGGCACTGATGATACACATCCCCAATTTCTCTTCCAGCTATTTCATAGACTCTTCGTTCATCTGGTTTAAGTCCATAAGACATTAGAAATGCAAAGGGACATCTGCCGTATTTTTCAATGCTTGAAGGGCTGAGTTTCAATGGTTTTTCAAATTCTTTTCTGAAAAGTTTTTTTGAAATATTGGTACCGAGACTTTCAAGTTTTCCAGAATAAAAAATACCTTTTGAAAGTCTGTCAATGGTATCCGGATCTTCTTTTCTATACCAGTCTACAACCTGGGCCCATTCTCTCTCAACAGGCAAGCCTTCCAAACCTTTTCTGACGGCAAGGGTCATATGCTTTATTGCGTTTTCTTTGGCTGAGATGAGTTCCATGGGGTTGCCTCTGCTAATAATGTCTTTTTCAATCTCAATGGCTTGAAATATTTCTCTTATCTTATCAAAAATGGACGATTGCTTCATTTCTTTACCTTCTGTGTCTGAAATGGCATAGCCAATCCAAAGATACTGTTCAGGCATAGATAAAGTTTTATAGATTGCCAGTTTTTCTTCTTTGATTCTGAGTTCATCTATTTTGCAGATTTCTGCTTTGCTGTCATAAAGCTTCGCTTTTTCATCCTCACTAAGCAACCCTTCATTTACACTGTCCTGCGGCAGCACCCCATCATTTGCTCCGATGATTACCAGTGCCTTTAAGGCACTCCCTCTAGTTCGTTGCATTGTTCCGACCATAATCCTGTCCAGTGTCGGAGGGATCAGTCCGATTTCTATGGCTTCAAACCCAGACGCGAGAACCTTTGAGAATTCCTTGTTCGGGATTTTATCCTGACCTAAAAGTTCAATAAGTTGTTCTAAAATCCCAACTAAAATGCCCCATATTTGTGAGGTTTCATCCGCCAGTTCTTGATGATTATTTCCAATTTGTATTTGTATTAATTCCTCCAGTTTATTGGGAATTTGCACCTGATTATTTAAGTAATCATAAAGGGCCCGCACCTTTTCTTCAACTGTGACGGCCTCTTTATATTTTTCTTCAAAAATAAGAATTGGAGAAATCAGTTTTGACCTTATATCATTCATGCGTATCAACCCAGCTAGCTGATATTCTGTTTCACCTTTTACAAACTCTTTTTTCCAGGCATTGCCTCGGATTCTGTATTTGTATGTGTAGTTTTCCAGTTCCTCTACTTCATCATTTGTCAGGTCAGAAAGGCCTGTTTTGGCCAGCCTGAAAACATCCTGGCTTAGCCATCCCCGTGAATTGATATCGGTTAAGGCTGCTACAAATTCAAGGATTGGATGATGCAATGCATTTCTCTTTTTATCCAGAAAAATCGGCAGGCCATACTCCTCAAAGGTCCTTTTTATGATAGATCCCCTTGTTTCCATATCATTACATATGACAACAATATCTCTAAATCTCAGGCCCTTCTCTCTCACTAATTCAACAATAAACGCTGCAGCACTTTCAACCTCCGCATACATGTTCGCCGCATTGACTAAGGTGATTCCCTCTGTTTCCTTGCTTTCCCTTAACGGGAGTGAGAAGAGGTTCGCCTCTAAATCAGCTAGGGCCTGGTGGCGCACTTTTTCCCTTTTTACTAGGTATTCCACCCCTATTTTAATTTTACTAAACGCCTGGCCCTCGTCCCCTGCCATTCGTGTAAGCTTATGAATCATGCCTCCTGTAATTTCAAAAACTTCTTCATCCCTACAGCCTTCATCGTAGGTCATTACCACATTTACACTGAGGGCATGCCGCATAAGTTCTCTTATCAAATCAAGGTTTTTAGGCGTAAAATAATCAAAGCCCCATATCCAGATATCACAATTCTTGATGTCTTCGAATTTTTCTAATTTTGAGATAAACAAATTCACATAGTCTTCCGTGTCCACATATTTATTCTCTATGTAGTCTTCATATTTTTTATATATTCGCTGAATGTCCTTCAGTTTCTTATGCAATAAAACATTGTCCTCAATTTCTGCAAGGATCTCTGTCAACTGTTTCGGACTGGTATTATATTGCTTCATTTCAGAAATCAGGTTATTGATCATTTCTATAAACGCCGGCATTTTATCCAGACCTTTAAAGGCTTCAAGATTTTCCTTTTCATTTGACAATATTTTGGTAAGAAGCATATGGCGACCATACTTATCAACATGGATGACTTTATTTCCCCCAACCTTTGCCAAAATTCTAAAACCCAATCGGGAGGGGCTGATAATTTCCAAATCCATCAGTCCTTTAACCCCAAGAACAGAAAAAGCCCGTTGCTCGGCTTCCAATGTAAATTGGTCTGGCACAAGCAACAAGGTCTTTTTATTAATATGATCAAATATGAACTTTTCTTTATTTATACTTTCCCTGCCGTAATAAATGTTAAGCATGTTTAATTACCTGCCATGAACTCCTTGAAAATATCTTCCACGCGTTCTATTTTATCACACTTATACGCATTTGCGCCACAAAATACTAATCCTTTGTCTGCATCACCTCTGGCCGCTCTTACAAGCGCGTCTGTAATGCAATAAGGGGCTTCAGCGGGATTGCACGGCGTGAGACAACCATTACATCTCTTGATTGGCTCCTTTTGACCCTCGATAGCCACTTTATTTGAAAAGCTGTTCTTTATAGCTCTTCCCGGCATGCCAACTGGGCTCTTGATAATTAATATATCCTGCTCCTGGCAGTTGATGTAGGCTTGCTTAAATTCCATTGGTGCGTCACATTCTTCGGTGGTTACAAATCTTGTCCCCATCTGAACGGCGTCAGCGCCATAAGACATGACTTTTAATGCATCCGCCTTGTTAAATATGCCACCACCTACGATTAACGGGCAATTTGGCAAGTCTTGAAGTTCTGCTTTAATCTCCGTAATCGTTTTATAAAAATTCTCCTGCGCAAGATCCAGCTGTTCCTCTTTAAATCCTAAATGCCCTCCTGCTAGGGGTCCCTCAAAAATAATAGCATCAGGAACTCGATTGTGTTTTTTCATCCAGTTTTTTATGATTAACCCAGTCGCCCTTGCTGAAGAAACAATTGGAATCAACTTCACTTTTTCTGTTTTAGGGATGCCCGGGAGTAACGTAGGAAGTCCCGCACCAGAAATAATGATTTGCGCACCGGCCTCAATTGCCGCTGTGACGTATTCTTCATAATTTTTTTGCGCACACATGATATTTACGCCGATGGGACCAGCTTCACTGTTTCCTGCCACTGCTGCCAAGGCTTCTTTAATATTTCTTTTTAACACCCTGCTATTTGCTAAAACCGGTGATTTTTCAAAGTCGGGTTCTGTATAGCCTGGCTGTGCACCGGATATAACACCTACACCGCCACAATTGGCAACAGCACCAGCCAATTTGGACATGGACACACCAATTCCCATTCCACCCTGAAAGATTGGCACCGGAATTTTTAATTCTCCCAATTTTATTGGCTTTAATTCCAAAGAATTATTGCTTTTTAGATGCTTCGTCTTCTGCATTTGAAAAAACTGATTGATGGTTTCAATAGATTGCATGAATCTGATGGTATCCTCTTCAGACAGTTCGGAAATGGCATCCCTCACCATTGCTTCGTGAAAGGTTTGATGCTCCGCAACTGTTACTTTTCCACTTTCTGTCAGCCATATTTTAACAATCCTTCTGTCTTCAGAGACTCTAGATCGTTCTACATATCCTTTTTTAACAAGTTTGCTAACAGCCACAGTCAATGTCCCTACACTTATTTTTAATGCGCCGGCTACCTGTGTCATGGTTTTTGGCTTGCCCATTCCTATTGCTTCCAATGTATGAATTTCTGTTATGGAAAGATTCAAGCTTGTAGAATCCTGCAGTGCCCGCTCTTCCATTTTTAACACACTGTTAAAAAGGCTTACCAATATTTCGTTGATTTTTTTTACCGTATCCATTTAATCTCCTAACCTATCGCAAACATAAGCTCACATTTGCATACCACTTTATTGCCAACATATGCTATTCCAATTCCTGTTCCTGCATTGCTTCTAAGCCGATCAATTTCCACTTCCAGTCTAAGTGTATCCCCAGGCACAACTTTTTGCCTGAATTTCGCGTTCTTAATCCCTCCGAAGTAGGCAATTTTCCCTTTATTTCCATCCATCGACAGAATAGCAACCGCTCCAGCCTGCGCAAGCGCTTCTATAATAAGGACGCCCGGCATAACTTTTTCTTGGGGGAAATGTCCTTTAAAATAATACTCCGCTGCATTCACATTTTTTATGGCAACGATACTTTTTCCAGATTCCATCGATTCAACTTCATCAATTAGAAGAAAGGGATCTCTATGTGGAATGATATTTTCAATCTCTTTTTTATTGTATAACATCATGCACCTCTACAAATACTTTTTAAATATTAAGGTACCATTATGGCCCCCAAAACCCAGGGAATTAGACAAAGCGTAATCCACCTTTTTTTCTCTGCCCTTGTTAGGAACATAATCTAAATCCAACTCTTCGTCTGGTACGCTGTAATTGATTGTTGGTGGAACAAATCCTTCATTGATCGCTTTCAGGCAAACGATCGCTTCGATTGCACCGGAAGCACCTAACAAATGCCCAGTCATACTTTTTGTTGAACTGATGGGCACCTTTGTGTCTGCGCCAAACACAGACTTGACTGCTCTTGTCTCAAATAAATCGTTATACGGGGTCCCTGTCCCATGTGCGTTAATATAGTCTATCTGATCCGGTGAAATGCCAGCATCATCTATAGCCATCTGCATAGATCCGGCAGCGCCTTCCCCAGTTGGTGCCGGTGATGTCAGATGATAAGCGTCACAAGTTGTCCCATAGCCGACGATCTCTCCATATATTTTGGCACCTCTTGCCAATGCGTGCTCCAGTTCTTCTAAAACCAGCATACCCGCACCTTCTCCCATGACAAAGCCATCTCTTTCCTTGTCAAATGGCGTGGAGCATCTATCTTTATCCGTTCTTGTTGAAAGTGCCGTCATATTTGCAAATCCGGAAAAGCAGACGGGTGCAAAGGCAGCTTCCGCCGCTCCAGCGATAATAGCGTCTGAATAACCATGCTTAATTGTTCTGTAAGCTTCTCCAATTCCGTGAGTTCCTGCAGCACAAGCCGTTACTACGCCAATGCAAGATGCTTTCGCTTTGAAAGCAATTGCCACATTACCGGCTAAAATATTTGGTATTACCATGGGCACCAGCAGCGCTGAAACTCTTGACATTCCCTTTTCATAAGCTTTATTTGTTTCGCTTTCAAGGGTCATAATTCCGCCAATGCCAGTGCCGGCAACTACGCCAAGTCTGTGGGCATCGATGTTTTCTCCGCTTACAAGACCACTGTCAAGCATCGCCTCTTTTGCGGCAGTTACGCCAAATTGAGACGATCTGTCCATTCTTTTACCTTCGCGATAATCTTCATAGGCAAAATCTTTTACTTCCCCACCCATAATAGCCTTTTGAACACTTGTATCCAGAAGGGTGATTAAGTCAATCCCATTCCTTCCCTCTTTTATCCCTGTCCAAAATTCCGCAGCATTGTTGCCAAGTGGTGTTACTGCCCCAATACCTGTTACCACTACTCTTCTTATCTCCATTTTCGCCTCCTCAGCTAGGGCCTGGTGGCGCACTTTTACTGTACTTATCAGCCTGCGCCTAGTTTCCCACCCTTTTATTAATTCTAAATACTCATGCCACCATCTACTGTTATTACCTGCCCTGTAATATACGCACCGCCGTCTGATGCCAGAAAAACTGCAGTCTTTGCAATATCTTCTGGTTTTCCAAGTCTGCCCAAGCTTATTGATTCAAGCATTTTAGTTTTTTGTTCCTCTGTCAGTACCTTCGTCATTTCTGTATCGATAAATCCAGGAGCTATGGCATTCACCCTGATATTTCTTCGCCCAAGTTCTTTTGCTGCGGACATGGTCAGTCCTATAATGCCGGCTTTTGATGCTGAATAGTTTACCTGCCCCGGATTCCCTTTCACCCCAAC
>JBBRXC010000044.1:0-11963 GCA_038248745.1 Peptostreptococcales bacterium
ATTAGAACAGGTTCTTATGACCATAGGAAAAAATGATTTAGAGCAAATTATTAATGAAGATGGTCAGGCCGAAATGGTTTGCCAGTTTTGTAGAAAAAAATACCACTTTGAAAAAGCTGAACTGGAAAAAATCCTGGAGGAGATACGATGAATAGGTTAGGAATATTATTTGGCGGACGTTCCGGGGAACATGAAGTTTCATTGATGTCAGCATCCTCAGTAATTAAAGCAATGGATAAGAGTCGTTTTCAAATCGTCATGATTGGTATTTCTAAAAGTGGTGAATGGCTCAGATATGATGGACCCATTGAACATATTGAAAATGGACAATGGGAAAAGCTGGCTAGACATGTTGAAGTGGGTTCTTTAAAACAAGAAGTAGATATCGTTCTTCCTATATTACATGGCCCATACGGAGAGGATGGCACCATTCAAGGTCTTTTTGAAATGCTGGATATCCCTTATTGCGGATGCGGTGTTTTAGCTTCTGCTGTTGCAATGGATAAAATGGTCTCAAAAGAATTATTTGTGAAAGCAGGTCTTCCTGTTTGTCGGTACACGTTGGTTTTTTCAGAAAAACTCGAGAATCCGGCGGAAAAGCAAGAGGAAATCCTAAGAATTGAAGCCAGCGTCCCTTACCCCATGTTCGTAAAACCTTCGAATATGGGATCTAGTGTTGGAATAACTAAGGCAAAGACAAGAGCAGGATTGGAAGAGGCTCTTCAAATCGCAAAGAAATATGACAGAAGAATTATTGTAGAAGAAGGAATTGACTGTAGAGAACTTGAAGCTGGTGTCATTGGAAACTTTAGTGCGGAGGTTTCTATCATCGGAGAAATTCTTCCATCAGCAGAATTTTATGATTATAAGGCAAAATATTTTGATGGCGGAAAGTCAAAAATGTGTATTCCGGCCGAAATTAGTGAAGAATTATCTGAAGAAATACGAAAAATGGCCTTGCATGCCTATAAAACCATTGATGGGGCAGGCTTCGCAAGAATTGATTTTTTTCAGGACAGAAAAAATGGTAAAATATATATAAATGAGATAAATACAATCCCTGGATTTACACGATTCAGCATGTTTCCGCTTTTATGGGGGCAGGCAGGGATTTTATATATGGAATTGATTGAAAGGATAGTGGAACTGGGATATGAAAGATATAATGCTAAGAATAATAGGTAAGTCTCTGGTTGGAGAATTAGAAGAACAACAGATGGAATTCGTTACGGAAGGAAAGTTTTACGAAAAAGGGGATGCTTTTTATATCGTTTACGATGAGAGCGAACTGTCGGGGATGCCTGGCTGTAAAACAAGTCTGAAACTGAATGCAAACAGCATTCGAATGAAACGTTACGGGAATGCCATAAGCCATGATACAATTATGGAATTTGAGCGGGGTAAACGATATGAAGGTTATTACGAAACTCCATATGGTCATTTTGAAATGGAACTTTTGACAAACAGTATCAATAATACGGTTTCCAACGAAGGAACTGGCAAAATAGACATCGATTACCACATAAGCTTAAAAGGCCTAAGCGAAGGCAGAAGCAGGCTTAATATTGAAATATTATCGTAATGAAGAATGTTATAAAGCAGAATAATCGTAATGAAGAATACAGGAGAAAAACATGGATAGAAAAGTTGTAAAAGTAATAGCTATAGTCATCGTTGTGGCAATGATTATTACTTCTCTTTCGTTTGTAGTCATATTGCCAAGCTTATTTGGAAATAATGATGATATTGTTTATGGGGAAGAAGTAGGTACAAGCGATCAGGAACTGACGAATCAGATGAATTATTTGGAAACATATCTTCGATTTTTAAAAGAAAACTTTAAGGATAAGGTGGATTATCAGGTAATGATAGATGGCGCCTTCACGGGTGCAACGGATGCGCTAGGAGATAAGTACACGGAGTATTACAAAACAGAAAAAGATAGTTCCAGTTTTCTGGAAAATGTAAAGGGAGAGTTTTCGGGAATTGGCGTGACCTTGGAAAAAGATGACCTAGGGGCAAAAATTGTTTCTGTTTTTATTATGGCCCCAGCAGAGAAAGCCGGCATTCAAGCAGGTGATGTGGTGACAAAGATTGAGGGCCTGTCGGTCACGGGGCAGAGTGTTGAACAAATCAGTCTCAAATTGAGAGGATTGGTGGGCACAAAGGTTCTGGTAACTGTAAAAAGGGGAACCCAGGAGTTTAACTTTGCTATTACAAGAGCAACCATAAAAGCCACAAGCGTTTACCCTAAAATGCTGGGAAATAATATAGGATATATTCAAATTACCAGTTTTGATAAGGATACAGACAGTGAATTTGAAATTGCTCTTAAAGAATTAATTGGCAAGGGAGCAGATTCTGTCATTATTGATGTGAGAAATAATGGCGGGGGCCTGATTTCAACTGCAGTTGGCGTAGGGAACAGGCTAATTAGAGAGGGTGCGATTTTTCATTACTCAAAGCAGGGGAAAATCGAAGAAACCGTAGCTGCGTCTGGAGAAGCAAACTATGCGCTCCCGACTATTCTTTTGGTGAACGAAAATTCTGCCAGTGCTTCGGAAATTCTGGCGGGAGCGCTGAAGGACAATAAAGTTGCAACCTTAGTGGGAAAGACAACTTACGGGAAGGGAATCGCTCAGATTGTATCTAATGTTGGAAATGGTCACCAAGCCAAGGTTTCTTCCTTTTATTTTACGACACCAAACAACAATATGATTAATGAGAAGGGAATCGCGCCTGACTATATCGTTGATAATTACATAAAAAAGGGGGAGGCTGTCATCTTTTCCTATAAGGGATTTGCACCAATGAATGAACAGGAAAAACCGGGGTTTGGTGTGACTGGACTAAATGTTTATGGCGCGCAGCAAAGATTATTGCTTCTTGGTTATGACGTAACGGTTACTGGAACAATGGATGCAGCTTCATTTGCAGCAGTAAAAAAGTTCCAGGCGGACAATAAACTTTTCTCCTATGGGATCCTCGATTATACAACACGAGATCGGGTTGCCCAGGCTTCTTTCAATTATGTTTATGGAACAGGGGATGGAGACAAACAGCTTGAGAAAGCAATCCAACTGTTAAACTAAAGCCCAATATAAGCATCCGACAATGGGCTTCAAGCCCATTGTCGGATGCTTATATTGGGCTTCCTTTTACAAAAAAAGGAGCAAAAACCTGAAATTTCAACTATAACAGCCTGTGGAAAACTTATCCACAGGTTTGTTTTTTGTTTGTACTTGTTTTTTTGTGTTTTTACAGTTTTTCTTTTTTCTGTCTTGTGGCCAGAGTCTTAATTTGTTATAATAATAAAGTTGTTTTTATTAATGAAAGGAAGGTGAGACTATGAGAAAAATAGGTTTTAGCGCAGAAAAGTACATTGAGGAGCAGTCAAAGCATATTCTTGAAAGAATTGCGGCGGGAGACAGTGAAAGATTATATTTGGAATTTGGCGGAAAGCTGGTGCATGATAAGCATGCGGCAAGAGTGTTGCCGGGATTTAACGAAAATGCGAAAATTGAATTATTGCAAAAGCTGAAAAACGAAGCGGAAATTATTATTTGTATTTATGCAGGAGACATTACAACCAACAAGACAAGACAGGATTTTGGAATAACTTACGATCTTGAAGTCTTACGTTTAATAGATGCATTCAGAAAATATGATCTGACAATCAATAGTGTTGTTGTTACCAGATACGAAAAACAGCCTTCTGTAGACATGTTCATCAATAAACTGAACAGAAGAGGGATTAAAACATACAAACATACTTTTACCAAGGGATATCCTACTGATGTAGAGATGATTGTAAGTGATGAAGGATATGGAGCAAATCCATATATTGAGGTCACGAAACCATTAATAGTAGTTACAGGACCTGGCGGTGGCAGTGGGAAACTGGCAACATGCTTATCACAGCTTTATCATGATTACAGAAAAGGAATAAAAGTCAGATATGCCAAGTTTGAAACTTTTCCAATTTGGAACCTACCTTTGAAGCACCCTGTAAATGTTGCCTATGAAGCAGCAACAGCTGATTTGAAGGACGTTAATATGATAGATTACTTCCATCTGGAGGCTTATAGCGAGACTGCGGTGAACTATAATAGAGATTTGGAAGTTTTCCCAGTTGTAAAAAGAATTATTGAGAAAATTACTGGCCAGGAGGCTGAATATAAATCACCCACAGATATGGGTGTCAATAGAGCCGGATTCGGAATAACTGATGATGAAGTGGTTCGGGAAGCATCTCTTCAGGAAATAATCAGAAGATATCTAATTGCCCAATGCAATTATAAAAAAGGCAAGATTGATGAAGATTCATTAAATAGATCAAAATTGCTGATGGATGAGATGGGCATAACTGTAGAAGACAGAAAAGTTGTTCAACCAGCCAGAGATTATGCTGATTATAAGAGAAACTGTGACGAACGATATGACAACATTGTTGTAATGGCTATTGAAATGCCAGATGGTAGTTTTATTACAGGTAGAAGCTCAAGAAGAATGGTTGCGGCATCTGCAGTTGTACTGAATGCCATTAAGAAATTATCAGGTCAATCAGATGATATCCATTTAATTTCACCAACGGTATTGAGCGATATTCAGAAACTGAAAAAAGACATTTTGAAACAAGATAGATCCAGCTTGAATTGTGAAGAAATCCTAAGTGCGCTAACGATTTCAGTTGGCACCAATCCTTCGGCACAAGCGGCAGTGGATCAGCTGGTAAATCTGGATGGCTGCAAAGCCCACTGTACGGCAATATTAAGTGACAGAGATGAGCAAACGTTAAGATCGCTAGGGTTAGATGTGACCAGTGATCCGGATTATGTGACAACCAATTTGTATTTTGGGTAAAAGATAAATAGTGTAAATATTTCAAGGGATTAACAGGGTAGCTACGAAGGCTATCCTGTTTTTTTGTTGCACTGTTGTCTTTATATGCCAATAATCGACTTATTTATGTAAAAAAGGATGCATAAATAGGCAAGTCAATCATCATTACATGTGATAAAACAGTAATCAAATAAAGCGGTAAAGTCAAAAAATATACTTTCTTGCGCTAAAACTCTAAATAGATAGTTTCTGATAAAAAACAATACTGGAGTCGTATGAAACCCTGAAAGCGTTAAAATATTAGGAAATACAATAAAAAATAGTAGTAAAATATATAATTTTTGATATAATGAAATCAAGAAAACAAAATACTCTTGTCCTTGAGTGAAGAGAAGAGCACTGTTGAATAAATAGGCATTATCAGTGAATAAATATGCATAATTAGTAAATAAATATGCAAAATGCGATTTGGTTATGGTATCGGGATCACGAAGAAAAAGTTTGAGAGGAGAAAGCAATGGCAGTAATTATTGATGGAAAAACCCTTACAGTAGAAGAGGTTGTACGTATTGCCAGAGATGGTGAACTGGTAGAAATATCTCCGGATTCGCAGAAAGCAGTTAAAAAGGCAAGAGATTACGTCGAAAAAAAATTAAGTGAAGGTACGGTGATTTATGGGCTGACCACCGGGTTTGGAAAGTTTGCGGATACATTTATCCCCAGAGAACAAACAAGGGACCTTCAGAAAAACCTGATTGTCAGCCATGCCTGTGGGATGGGAAACCCGTTACCAACTGAGGTTGTCAGAGGGGTTATACTGCTCCGGTGCAATGCGTTGGCCAGAGGTAATTCGGGAATTAAACCTGAAACGTTGAATACATTACTTGAAATGTTAAATAAAAAAGTGCATCCGATCATTCCGGAAAAAGGCTCGTTAGGAGCAAGCGGAGATTTGGCGCCTCTTGCACATATGGTTCTTACATTAATTGGGGAAGGACATGCGGAGTACCAGGGAAAGGTGATGCCAAGCAGAGAAGCCATGAAACTGGCAGGTATACCAATCGTTGAACTTGCTGCAAAAGAAGGACTTGCCTTAATCAACGGAACGCAGGTTATGACGGCCATCGGCATCATGGTTCTTTGGGATGCGATGAATCTTGCCAAGGTGGCAGATATTGCGGCTGCTATGACCATGGAAGCCTTGAACGGAATAACAAAGGCTTACGATCATAAAATTCACGATTTAAGAGGGCATCAAGGTCAAAAGGATGCCGCTAAAAATCTAAGGGCATTGCTGAAGGGCAGTGAAAATGCCAAAGACACCAATCCAAAGAAAGTGCAGGATCCATATTCCCTACGATGTGTTCCACAAATACATGGCGCATCAAGGGATTGTATTAAATATGTCTATGATGCAGTTTCTATAGAAATTAATGCCGTCACTGATAATCCTATTATTTTCCCTGATGAAGATGAGGTGATTTCAGGGGGTAATTTCCATGGTCAGCCTATGGCTTTAGCCTTTGACTTTATAAAAATGGCCATTGCTGAATTTGCAGATGTTTCAGAAAGACGCTCAGAAAGGCTGATAAATCCACAGCTTTCAGAAGGGCTCGCGCCGTTTTTGACAAATCACGGTGGCGTCTGCTCTGGGTTTATGATTGCACAATATGCAGCAGCCTCATTGGTTTCAGAAAATAAAATCTACGCACACCCTGCCTGTGTTGATTCAATTCCATCTTCAGGAAATCAGGAAGATCATGTAAGCATGGGCACAACCTCAGCAAGAACTGCTGCACTTATTCTCGACAATGCCCAAAAAGTATTGGGAATAGAACTGTTTGCAGCATCTCAGGCCATCTGGCTTCGAGGCGATGCAAAAGGAGAGGAAGCCACAAAGAGTCTGGCTCCAGCAACAAAAGCAGCGTATGATTTTATCAGAAGAACGGTGGAACCGATTGATGTCGACATTGTCATGCATTATGAACTGGTAAAATTTGATGAAATGATTAAGAATCATTCATTTACTGAAGAGGTTTCAAAGGTGGTGGAATTATGTTAACAAATAAGACGATTGATGAAGCGATGAGGATAAAACTGGGAAGCGAATTGCCAGAATATCCGGAAATCGAAGCAGGTAGAAGAAGAGCGCCAGACAGGGGATTTCGCCTGACAAAAGCACAGACTAAAATTGCATTGAAGAATGCCCTTCGTTATATACCGGAAGAACATCATCAAAAACTTGCCCCTGAATTTATGGAAGAGTTAATAAAATACGGTAGAATTTACGCTTATAGATATCGTCCTGCTGGAAGAATATACGGGAAACCAATCGACGAATATTCAGGTAATTGCGTGGAGGGAAAAGCATTTCAGGTCATGATTGATAACAATCTTGATTTTGAAATTGCCCTTTATCCTTATGAACTGGTTACCTACGGAGAAACGGGTCAGCCATGTCAAAACTGGCTTCAATATCGCCTGATAAAAAAATACCTGGAACAACTGACAGATCATCAGACCTTGGTGATTGAGTCGGGGCATCCGTTAGGCCTATTCCCATCAAAACCAGATGCACCAAGAGTCATTATTACGAATGCTATGATGATTGGTATGTTTGATAATCTTGCCGACTGGGAAATTGCCGAACAAATGGGCGTGGCAAACTATGGGCAAATGACTGCTGGCGGATGGATGTATATCGGACCGCAGGGGATTGTTCATGGAACATTTAATACAATTCTCAACGCAGGAAGAAAATATCTGGGTGTGAAAGCAGAAGAAGATCTTGCCGGAATAACCTTCGTTTCATCAGGACTTGGTGGAATGAGTGGCGCACAGCCGAAGGCGGCAAATATAGCCAATGCGGTAGGGGTTTTTGCCGAAGTTGACCTTTCAAGGATAGAAACCAGACAAAAGCAAGGGTGGGTTGACATTATCAGTGATGATCTGGATGAAGTGTTTTCCTTGGCAGACAAGTATCGAAATGAAGAGAAAACCGTTTCTATTGCCTATCATGGGAATATTGTAGACCTTCTGGAAGCAGCTGTTAATAAGAAGTTTAAAATTGATCTTCTTTCAGATCAAACATCCTGCCATAATGTTTATAATGGTGGGTACTGCCCAGTTGCTCTTGAATTTTGTCAGAGAACGGAGCTGCTTACAAAAGACAGAGACGAATTCTGCAAAAGAGTGGATGAATCCCTTAGAAGACAATTTGAAGCAATTAAGAAGCTTACTGAACAGGGAACCTATTTCTTTGACTATGGGAATTCATTTTTAAAGGCTATATATGATGCGGGCATCCAGGAAATATCTAAAAATGGAATAGATGAGAAAGATGGATTTATCTGGCCATCTTATGTGGAAGATATTATGGGGCCAATGCTTTTTGACTATGGTTATGGTCCATTCAGATGGGTTTGTCTGTCAGGAAAACCCGAGGATTTGGACCGGACAGATGAAACGGCAATGGCTTGTATTGATCCAAACAGAAGATTTCAGGACCGAGACAACTGGGTCTGGATTCGTGATGCCAAAAAAAATAAAATGGTCGTTGGCACACAAGCTAGAATACTGTATCAGGATGCTGAAGGCAGAGTGAAAATTGCCTTGGCATTCAATAAAATGGTGAGAGAAAAAATTATTGGACCGATTATGCTAGGCAGGGATCACCACGATGTGAGCGGAACGGACTCCCCGTTCAGAGAAACTGCAAACATTAAAGACGGAAGTAATGTAATGGCTGATATGGCTGTACAGTGTTTCGCCGGTAATGCGGCAAGAGGCATGAGCCTTTGTGCATTACATAACGGTGGCGGTGTTGGAATCGGTAAATCAATCAATGGGGGCTTTGGTCTTGTTTTAGATGGAAGCGAAAGAATAGATGAAATAATAAAATCAGCGATGATGTGGGATGTAATGGGAGGTGTAGCCAGAAGAAGCTGGGCTAGAAATGAAAACTCTATATCAACAAGTGTTACATACAATAATAATTATGGTGATGCTGGCCACATTACCATTCCCTTTGTGGCTAGCGATCAGCTGGTAAATGAAATGGTGGTGAAATATTATGAGTAGTCTACTGATAAAAAACATAGGAAGTCTTCAGACGCCAACCGGCAGTGAAAGCCATGCAGGATTAAAACAGGGAGAAATCCTTAAATTAAATAATGCGGCCATCCTAATTCGGGATGGGGTTATTATAGAAATAACCAACGATGGGGAACTGCCAAAGGGTGCTGAAAAAGCCGATGCTGAAATTGATGCAGAGGGAAAAATGGCAACGCCTGGGTTGGTTGACGGACATACCCATCTTGTTTTTGGCGGATACAGGCAAAATGAAATTTCAAAGAAGCTGGAAGGAATGGCTTACCTTGACATTCTAAAAGCAGGCGGTGGTATTTTAGATACAGTGAGAATGACGAGAGCAACCAGTTTTGAAGAACTTTATGATAAAAGTTCAGGATTTCTTGATGAGATGTTGTCCTTGGGAGTGACTACCTGCGAAGCAAAAAGTGGATATGGCTTGGACTTGGAAAATGAAACGAAACAGCTTAAGGTAGTAAAGAGACTAGGGGAAGCACACAGGGTGGAACTGGTCTCCACTTTTATGGGTGCCCATGCTGTACCAGATGAATATAAAGGAAGAACCGATGAGTATGTAGATTTTCTTTGCGAAGAACTACTGCCTTATGTAGCAGAAAATAAGCTTGCTGCCTATTGTGATATTTTTTGTGAAAACGAGGTTTTCAACGTTAAACAAAGCAGAAAATATTTAACAAAGGCCAAAGAATTGGGTTTTGGATTGAAAATTCACGCAGATGAAATAGAGGAAATTGGTGGGACAGAGTTGGCAGGAGAAATGGGCGCCATTTCGGCGGAGCATTTGATTGCGGTAGGAGAAGAGGGAATGGCAGCTTTGGCGAAAGCTGGAACGACGGCAATGCTTCTTCCCGCAACGTCTTTTTATCTGGGGAAGAATTATGCGCCGGCAAGGCGAATGATAGAACTTGAGATACCAGTGGCCATTGCTACAGATTTTAATCCTGGTTCATGTCCATCATTAAGCCTTCAATTTGGCATAAATTTAGGATATTTAAAATATGCAATGACGCCGGAAGAAATATTGACTGCAGTAACAATTAATCCTGCATGTGCCATAGGAAGAGGCCATATTGTGGGGACCTTGGAAGTTGGAAAACAGGCAGATATAGTGATTTGGGATGCACCTGACATGGAAATGCTTTGCTACAGATTTGGATCAAATTTGGCATGGCAGGTAATTAAGGAAGGCGAAATCAGCTAGGGCCTGGTGGCGCATTTTGGCGCCGCATCAATTGAAAACAGACGCGAGCAGCCTTAAAGAGGGAAAGGGAAAACGATGAAATTAGTTGAATTGACATTGAATGATTATTTGAACCTACTTGGGTCAAATGAGCCGGCGCCTGGTGGCGGTTCGGTAAGTGCACTGGCTGGTGCACAAGGAATTGCATTAATGAATATGGTTTGTGATCTGACCATAGGCAGGGCAAAATATGCAGAATTTGAAGAAATATGCATGACTGCAAAAGCAAAAGGGGTAAAAATTTTTGGAGAACTGGCAGAGGCGATAGATTTAGACACCGAGGCTTATAATATGGTAACTGGGGCTTATAAACTGCCGAAGGAAACGGAAGAGGACAAGCAGTCGCGATCAAAGGCAATAGGGGCCGCAATGCTGACTGCAACGGAAGTGCCTTTAAAAATAATGGCCCTTTCTTGTGAAGGATTACAAATAGTTGACTCCCTAGTGGGTAAGACAAATAGCAATGCAGTAAGTGACTTAGGGGTTGGTGCTATCAACTTGATGGCAGCGGTCAAAGGCGCCTGGCTCAACGTGATGATTAATCTTTCCGGGATTAAAGACCCTGATAAAAAGATCTATTTTGAAAAAAAAGGAAATGAAATAGTAACGATGGCACAACAGCTGATTGATAAAATTGAAACAGAAACATTTGGGTTAATGGGGTAGGAGGAGAAATATAATGGCGAAGATAATAGAAAGCGTACCTAATATTAGTGAGGGCAAAAACAAGCAGGTCATTGAGGCATGCGTCGATCAAATTAGAACGACGGCAGGCTGTACTTTATTACAATATTCTTCAGACCCAAGTCACAACAGAACGGTCATCACCTATATGGGTAGTCTAGAAGCTGTTGAAGAGGCAAGTGTGAAGCTGGCAAAGAAGGCTGTGGAACTGATTGATTTGACAAAGCATGTTGGAGAGCATCCAAGGATGGGATGTGTGGATGTGATTCCTTTTATTCCAATTAAAGAAACTACTGTGGAAGAATGTGTCTTTCTTGCAAAAAAAGTAGGAGAAAGAATTGCGAAAGAAGCAGATTTGCCGGTTTTTTTATATGAGCAGTCGGCAAGTGCACCTCATAGAGAAAACTTGGCAGCAGTTCGCAAAGGACAGTTCGAAGGGATGGCAGAAAAAGTAAAAGATAATCTTTGGATTCCTGATTTCGGCGGACAAAGAATTCATCCAACTGGAGGAGTTGTGGCAGTTGGCGCTAGACCGCCTCTTATTGCATTTAATATTAATTTAAACACCTCCGATGTGGAGATCGCCAATAAAATTGCCAAGATCATCAGAAAAGCCGGTGGCGGTTTAGACAACGTAAAGGCGATGGGCGTATTGCTTGAAGATAGAAATATTGCACAAGTTTCAATTAACATGACGGATTTTAATAGAACCCCTTTATACAGAGTTGTAGAACTTACAAAAATAGAAGCAGCCCGTTATGGACTGACGGTAATTGGTACGGAGTTAATCGGATTATGCCCAATGAAGGCTCTCTTTGATTCCGCAGAATATTATCTGCAGATAGAAGATTTTGATGCCCAGGTGCAGGTCATAGAAAACCACTTGCTATAATATCAGCCACGGCCTGGCCTGAATAACCTGCTAACTTGCAGGCCTGGGGCTGACACCTTTTTTCGGAGGATATAATGACAATTGAAAGGTTTTCGCAAGATGCCTCATTAACAGATGAAATTGCTAACATTATCAGAGAAAGAATTCTGAATGGTAGTTATTCTATTGGAGAAAAAATAATTGAAGCACCCCTAGCAA
>JBBRXC010000045.1:0-11583 GCA_038248745.1 Peptostreptococcales bacterium
AATGTGAAAATCAATGGAAAAACCGTCAGAGAAATGGGCGTTGACGTGATAGAAGAAGATTCTGTTGAAGTGAATGGGAAAAGCATCAAGGCAGCGGCCAAATTTGTTTATATCATACTGAACAAGCCGAAAGGATATATTACCTCATTGGATGATGAAAAAAGCAGACCTATTGTGAGCGAACTTATTTCCGATATTGAAGAAAGGCTTTTCCCAATTGGCAGACTGGATTATAATACATCGGGTATGCTCTTGATGACAAATGATGGGGACCTTGCCTATAGACTGACCCATCCAAAACATCAGATATACAAGACTTATCGTGCAAGAGTATCCGGATATCTATCCATTGAAAAAGTTGCGCATTTGACAAAAGGTGTAGATATTGGTGGATTTGTCACTTCAAAGGCCAAAGTTGAGGTGATTAAACAAGGAGAAAGATCGGCTATCGTAGAAATACAGATATATGAAGGTAAAAACAGGCAAATTAGAAAAATGTTTGCAGCGGTGGGTAATAAGGTTGTAGATCTGGAAAGAGTTGCCATCGGAGAGCTGCATTTATCCCATTTAAGAGAAGGCCATTACAGAAAGTTGTCCCCAAAAGAAATAGAATACCTGAAAAATTGTTAAATAACGACCACAAAATAAATTAAATAAGCATTCGGATGATGTTTTCCAACATCTCCCGAATGCTTATTTTTTTTAATGCTTAATATTTGTTGTTATTATAGCATCCTAAGGAGTTATTAACAACTTGCCTGTGGATAACTTAAATTGCATTTGAGTGATTGCAAGGGGTTCGCTCAAACCCAAGCCCAATGTCGGATGCTTATAATGGGCTTATACTCTTTTTGATTCTTTTGGCGTGACACAAACGCCTTTTGCTCTACAAACAACGATTGGCTCTTCCAAAAAGTCTGCTGCCGAAGGACTGATATCGGCTCTGGCTGCGATGACTTTTTTTGCAACAAATTCCATTATTCTTGATGTGTTGCCTATTTTGGTAATTTCTCCGGTTGCTTCAATATAATCACCAGCGTATACCGGTGCCAAGAACTCTACTTCATCATATCTTAAGAAAAGGCCTTCATCGCCATCTGTCTTGATGAGCAGTTCTGTTGCAACATCTCCAAATAAATGGACCATGTGGGCGCCATCTATTAAACTCCCCCCGTAATGAGCATCTTTGTGGGACATCCTTAAACGAATTGTTGATGTGATTTTTTCCATAGTATTCATCTCCTTTGTTAATTTAACTTTAGATTTAATTATAATTTCAGGTTTAGGTTTAATTGTAAGTTTAATTGTTGGGTTGATTGGATTCTTTACATACATTATATACCTATTCAAATATAAGTTGCAATTCTTATGCCAATGGTTTATTATGAAAACATCACAGGAGTGAACCGTTTTCGTTTCGAGTTAAAAGAAAGAGAGTTGGAAATGTTTAAAAAATATGGTACAGACAGAGTCCTGGAACCAAAATCTGTATTACCTACTTCTGCCTGGCGGGTGGACAACTCCAGAGAAATAAGCCCGAACGAAATCAGAGTGTCAATCAGAAGAATTCATTTAGAACCCACGAGCTTTAAACAGATTTGCCTAGAAGCGGATAACAATGAAGAAAAAATCAGACAAAAAATAATGGATATTATTATAAGAAGAGGGAAACTGCATAACCCGATAACGGATACGGGGGGGCTTTTTTATGGAACGGTTGAAAAAATTGGTTCGGCGTACTTAAATAGTAAAGGTCTAAAGGTAGGGGATGAGGTCATATGCAACGCCTCCTTAACGGGAATTCCTATCTATTTAAGCAAAGTGACAAAACTCTATCCGGCATATACTCAGATTGAGGCAGAAGGGTATGCCATCGTTTTTGGGGATGTGCCTTTGATTAAAAAGCCGGACAATGTACCGGTCAATCTTTTGCTTTTCGCATTTAATGAATCGGGAACACTTTACAGGGTAGCCAAAGAGTCGCAGGGCAAAAAACATTTTCTTATTGTAGGCAATAATATCATGATGAATATGCTGTTTGGTTTTGTAGTCAGAAAAACAGCAGGAATTGATGCTGAAATAATATGTCTTTTTGACAAAAAAACAGACATAACAATTAAAGGCAAGGGAGTTGATGAGCTGCTAGCGAGGATATTCAACGAAATTCATTATGTGAACATATTGCGGCCAGTGGAATGCATCGAGAAACTCAATGTGGAAGGATACTTTGATCTTTCTGTTAATTGTGCCGATATTCCTGGTGCGGAAACAGTAAATATTCTGGCAACAAAATCAGGGGGGACTGTAATATTTGCCAACTTTATTAACAATTACAATATAGCCTTATATATAACGGAATCTATTTCAAGGCAACTGGACATCATATGCGCGGAAGGATATTCGGATCGATATGACGAGTTTGATATAGAAATTGTCAAAGAGCTGGCACCCTATTTGGAGTGGGCCATTCCGGTTTCTAATAAAATACAAGAAAATCTTAATTATCCAATCAGTAGAGAGGAAAGAATATTAGAAAATACTGGATATAGAAAAGTTTTGGCAGAAGAATTTATCTGTGAGAGCAGAATAATGGCACAGCTTTTAGAGGAAATGTTAAGTGTTGCCAAGTATGACTGTAATGTTATCATCACAGGGAACACTGGTGTGGGTAAAGAAAAGGTCGCGAATATTATTCAAAAAAACAGTGCAAGAAAAATGCAACCCTATATGAAAATAAACTGTGCGGCTATTTCGCCTAATCTAATGGAATCAGAATTTTTCGGTTATGAAAAAGGCGCCTTTACCGGGGCAAACCAGTCGGGGAAAAAAGGATATTTTGAAATGGCTGATAATGGCATCATCTTTCTGGATGAGGTGGGGGAGTTGCCTTTGGATATTCAAGCAAAGCTGCTTCGAGTTATTCAAGATGGCCAGTTTTTCAGAGTCGGAGGAACAAAGCCTGTTAAGACCAATGTTCGAATATTATCGGCGACAAATAGAAATCTTGAAAAACGCATTGAAGAGAAGTTGTTTAGAAGAGATTTGTACTACAGATTGAATGTTTTTCCAATCAGAGTTCCTGATTTATCTGAAAGGAAGTCTGAGATGCCGGTGTTGGTGAAACATTTTATTGAAACTTATAATGAAAAGTTTTCGATAGAAAAAGAAATAGATGAAGATGCAATTGAATACCTTCAGCAGTGTGACTGGCCTGGAAACATAAGAGAACTTGAAAATGCAATTCAACGGATTCTTATAGGGAGCAAGAGCGTCAATATAACACTGCTTGATGTGATGAAAGCCCTAAAAAGCAACTTGTTTGAAGATGTAAGCTTGGACGTAGGGGAAAATCAGTTTGATGATGAAAAAATAATTTCGCTGGATGATGTTGTTGGTAGTTTTGAGAAGAATATTATCAAGTACGCATGTGAAAAATATGGATCGACTAGAAAAGCCGCAAAGGGAATAAGTATCAGTCAGACTCAACTGATTCGAAAAAAGAAAAAATATGAACTTTAAAAAACACCGAACCGTAATGGGTTCGGTGTTTTTTTGAAAGAAGACAAAATCGGTTCGAATAATGTGCCGCGCTCAAATACAAATTCAAAAGAAGCCGGCATGTCGGTTGAAATTAAGGGAATCATGGCCAACTGTTCAATGGGGATAGGGATTGGCATAAGAATTGCTATATAAATAGATAGACAAAAAAATGTTAATTTAAAATTAAATTTAATTTAAAGGTATTTATTAGGAGGAAGAAAACATGAAAAAAGGAAGCCCATTCGGAACACACAGAGTAATCTCACCAAAGGGTGTATTACCACAACCAGCTGATGTCATAGACAATACAATGGAGATTTATGATAATGAAGTGCTCATTGATGTACATACGCTAAATGTTGACTCCGCCAGCTTTACACAGATAGAAAAGCAGGCCAAGGGAGATATAGAAGAAATCAAAAAAATAATGATGGGTATTGTTGCAAAAGCAGGAAAACATAAAAATCCTGTCACTGGTTCAGGCGGTATGCTTATTGGTACAGTGAAAGAAGTTGGTCCGGCTTACGTTGGAGACTTAAAAGCGGGCGACAAAATAGCCACATTGGTATCCTTATCTCTTACCCCTCTTGTGATTGAAGAAATTCTTGCAGTCAGACCTGACATCGATCAGGTTGACATCAAGGGACAGGCCATATTGTTCCAAAGCGGCATCTATGCGAAGCTTCCTAAGGATCTTCCGGAAACCTTGGCGCTATCCGTTCTTGATGTTGCAGGGGCTCCTGCACAGGCAGCTAAACTAGTAAAGCCTGGGGATACAGTTGTTGTGATTGGCGGCGGCGGGAAATCTGGAATACTTTGTTTATATGAAGCAAAAAAGAGAGCTGGCGTAACTGGTAAAGTTATCTGCATCGGGGGCAGTGAAAAGTCAACGGATAGAGCAAGAAATCTTAATATAGCAGATGAATATTTTGCTGCTGATGCAACAGATGCAGTGGGCATATATGAAAAGGTTTCTGAATTAACAGAGGGCAAATTGGCAGACGTTGTTATTAACTGCGTAAATATTGAAAATACAGAAATGGCATCGATTCTTTCATGTAAGGATGATGGAACGGTATACTTCTTCTCCATGGCGACAAGCTTTACAAAAGCTGCACTTGGGGCTGAAGGTGTGGGAAAAGACGTGAACATGATTGTAGGAAACGGATATACGAAGGGACATGCTGAAATCGCCTTGCAGGTTCTTAGAGAATCTCCGGCAATTAAAGAGCTGTTTTCTAAAATGTATTCATAATTGAGAGGAGAAAAAATGTCAGATATAAGAAATTGGAAAGATATTCCATTATTTAAGGATGTTACCCAGGAACAGTGGAATGACTGGACTTGGCAGGTCGAAAACCGACTGACAACTGTTGAGGAGATTTCTCAGGTTGTCAATTTGACCGAGCAGGAAAAGAAAGATATAGAAGCGGTTATGCATGGTTTTAGAGTAGGGATTACGCCTTACTATGCATCCCTTATGGACCCGGATGATCCAAGATGTCCAATCCGTATGCAAGCAGTACCAACTCTTGCAGAAACCCATAGAGGCGACGCAGATATGCTGGACCCCCTTCATGAAGATGAAGATTCTCCTGCGCCCGGACTGACGCATAGATATCCGGACAGAGTGCTTTTCCTTATTACGGACCAATGCTCCATGTATTGCAGACATTGTACAAGAAGAAGACTTGCCGGTGAAAATGATGGGGCCAGAAGCAGAGAAGACATTGACAAGTGCATTGAATATATTAGAAATACACCACAGGTCAGAGACGTACTGCTTTCAGGAGGAGATTGTCTTTTGGTGAGTGATGAAGTTCTTGAATATATATTTACAGAGCTTAGAAAAATTCCCCACGTGGAAATCATTCGATTGGGGTCAAGAACGCCAGTTGTAATGCCGCAAAGAATTACAGATGAACTTTGCGCAATGCTGAAGAAGTTTCATCCGGTATGGTTGAATACACACTTTAACCATATTAAGGAAATGACTCCTGAGGCTGAAGAAGCGTTAAGAAAACTTGCCGACGCTGGAATACCTCTTGGAAACCAGTCTGTTTTATTAAGGGGTGTAAATGATTGCCCACATATCATGAGAGAACTTGTACACTGCTTAGTAAAAAATAGAGTTAGACCCTATTACATTTATCAGTGCGATTTATCTTTGGGTATTGAGCATTTTAGAACGCCTGTATCCGCGGGTATCGCCATAATTGAGGCGTTAAGAGGGCATACCTCTGGATATGCAGTTCCTACTTTTGTAGTGGATGCACCGGGCGGCGGCGGAAAGATTCCCGTCATGCCACAGTATTTGATTTCACAAAGCCCTGGCAAAGTAGTGCTTAGAAATTATGAAGGGGTTATTACAACCTATACGGAACCGGAAAACCTAAAAAAACTTGACTGCACCTGTGAGTATTGTACAGGGAAGAAAGAACACCATTATGAGGGCGTGGCAGGATTGGAACAGGGTGAAAGATTATCCCTTGAACCACAAGGATTGCAACGTCATACTCGTAACGAACATAAATAAAAATTCATTCATGTCATGCAGCCAAAAGAGCGAAGCTTTAATGGCTGTATGACTTTGTTTAAAGGTAGGGGATTTATGGGCTTATTGCAGGATTTGTCAGGAAAATATAAAACGATTTCTATTGTCGGTATGGCTAAAAATTCCGGGAAAACCACCACGCTCAATTATCTGATTGAAGAAGCGATGGATGAAAATATAATTTTAGGTATTACCTCAACCGGCAGAGATGGAGAAAGTACTGACTTGGTGACTGGAACAGAGAAACCAAAAGTTTTTCTGGATGCAGGAACTATTGTTTCTGTGCCAACACAACTCTATGAGCTTGCAGATGCTGGTCTTGAAATTTTAGAAATGACAAAATTTTCAACTGCAATAGGTGATTTGTTGCTTTGCAGAGTGGCAGAAAGCGGATATGTTCAAATCGCTGGGCCGGTGAATACGGTTGATCATAAAAAACTATGCCGAGAGATGCTGGATTTAGGCGTTCAAATGGTTTTAATAGATGGGGCAATCGACAGAAAATCTATTGCGGCACCTGAAACGTCAGATGCAATTATTCTGGCAACGGGTGCAGTTTTATCAAGAACCATTAAAAAGGTGGTTGAAGAGACGGCCCATACGGTTCATCTTTATGGATTGCCGATTCTTGAGGATTTAGAGATTAAACAGCTGATTCGTGAACATATAAAAAAAGAAAGAATCCTGCTTATTTCTAAAAAAGAAGACATCCGGGAAGTAAAGGTACTTGAACTGAAAACAGGGCTAGGATCAAGTCTGATGATTGACCAGATGATTGATCAAGATACGGAGTATTTGTTTATACCGGGGGCATTGACGAATAGCGTGCTTGCAGATATTGATGTACATAAATTAAAGAAAATAAAAATAGTACTGAAAGACCCAACAAAAATATTCATCGATTATATGACCTGGCAGCAGCGGGTTAAAAAAGGACTTCATGTATTGGTGCTCGATAATATTAAGGTTGCGGCAATAACTGTTAACCCCTATTCGCCCCAGGGATATTGCTTTGAAAGGAATGTCCTAATGAGAGAAATGCGGGCAGTAATAAAAGAAATCCCAATTATCGACGTGAGGGAAATCAACTGAACAGGGAAATTTATACTTATAGAGGAGTTTGGCATGAGAATAGCAAATACAAAAACTAAAAGTGAAATAGGACTTGATTTCGTGCTTCGACATATTAATATTCAAACGCCTTTTGGTGGCAACCTTGTGAAAGGTATTGTTCCTTTTTTGCCTGGGCAAGAAGAAGTATTAATCTATGAATATAGAAAGATAGGTGTTTTCGTAAATTTAATAAAGAATGAAGAGAGGGCTTTGCAAGAACTTTTACGGGAACTTATGGAAGTGAAAGCTACTTTATTCACCATTGAACGAAGCGAAAAAAATATTTTATCAATGGTTGAATTGTTTGAAATGAAAAACCTTCTTTTGCGGATGGAAAAAATTAAACAGATCATAGGGAAGCTTATGTCAAACCCACTTGAAGAATTCCTGTTAGAAGATATAAAACCCCTTTTAGATACCCTCGACCCTAGAGGGGACAGAATGAATACCTTCTACATTTATGAAGAATTTTCTAAAGCCCTTGCACCACTTAGAGTGGAGAAAAGGGAGACGGAAATTTTAATTAGAAAAACCCAGAAACGTCTGAAGTTGGAGCTTGAAGCAAAATATAAGCTGGTTTTTACGCCAAAGTTTGAGTGCCATATTCAAAAGAGCAATCAACAGGCCATTAAAATGGTCCAGGATGTTCCTGAGATGATGATGAATGATCAGGATTATATGACCATTACTTACATCATGAAACCAACGAATGAGATTTATGAATTAAACCAAAAAATTAACCTGATCAATGAAAAACTGGATGAACTTGAACTTGAAGTGAGAGAATCCCTTTCAAAAGAAATCGGAAGATATAAAGAAACACTTTTTGCCAATTGCAGTAAAATAGGACAAATTGACTTCGCTTTTGCCAAAGCCGCTTACGCCATTGAACATGACTGTGTTGAGCCGGTAATCGTAAAAGAACATATTGTCAATATTGTAAAAGGAAGACAGTTAGAAGTGGAAGAAATTCTCCACAAAAAAGGGAAAAAATACTGCCCGGTGAGTATAAGTCTGAATACAGGAGTTTCCTGTATTACAGGAGCAAATATGGGTGGGAAAACCGTTTGCCTGAAGCTGGTGGGGCTTGTTGTATTGCTCTCTCAATATGGGCTTTATGTCCCATGCGTCTCGGCTGAAATAGGGCTTTCCAGTTTTGTCCATATTCTAATAGGTGACAGCCAGTCATTGCAAAGAGGGCTTTCCAGTTTTGGAAGTGAAATGGAAGAACTAAAGGAAATTATTGACAATTCCAAAGAACGTGCGGCTATATTGATAGATGAAATAGCCAGTGGAACAAATCCAACAGAGGGCCTTGCGTTGACAAAAGCAGTCATTGAGTATTTTAGTGGGCGACCGTTTATTAGTCTTATTACTACCCATTACGACGGGGTGAATAATTCGGGAAATGGTAAAAACATGCAAGTGACGGGACTTGCGAACGCGGATTTTGTAAAACTTGACAAAGAATTAAGATATGCCAACAGGAAAGAAAGAATTGAAATAGTTGGAAAATATATGGACTATACATTGCGTGATCTTGATGAAAATGAAAAAGTTTCAAGGGATGCAATTAATATAGCAAAAATGCTGGGAATTAACAATGAAATAATTAATAATGCGAAAAAATATATGTAGGAGGATAAGGATGAAAAGTAAATTAAATTTAGATCCGAAAGTTGTTGATAGCGCCCGGTCATGTGCTGGTCGAATTGCAGCAAGCATGCAGGAATTTATTGAAAAACACACAACGGTAAGTACGGAACGGACGATACTAAGATTACTGGGTGTGGATGGCGTTGACGATGTAGAAACGCCGCTTCCAAATGTGGTCATTGATCAGATTAAGGATGCAGGGGTGCTGTCTAGAGGAGTTGCTTACTGGATAGGAAATACAATGATTCAAACTGGGCTTTCACCACAAGAAATTGCTGAGAAAATGTCGGCTGGCGAACTTGACATTACAAAATTGAAACTTGCAACGAAGGAAGAGGCGGAAGCCAAAATTATGCCATCTGTCATGGAGGCGTTAAATAGGATTAATGCGCAAACCAAAAAAAGAGAAGATTATATTGCAAGAATTGGGGAAGGCAAAAAACCTTATCTTTATGTTATTGTTGCAACAGGAAATATTTATGAAGATGTTATTCAAGCTGAGGCCGCCGGACGCCAAGGCGCAGACATTATTGCAGTCATAAGAACAACCGCGCAAAGCTTACTGGATTATGTTCCTTACGGACCAACAACGGAAGGCTTCGGAGGAACTTACGCTACACAAGAAAACTTCAAGATTATGAGAAAAGCCTTGGATGATATAGGAGAAGAAGTTGGAAGATATATTAGACTTTGTAACTATTCTTCGGGAATGTGTATGGCGGAGATCGCTGCAATGGGAGCTATTGAAAGACTTGACGTGATGCTGAATGATGCTCTTTACGGCATTTTATTTAGAGATATCAACATGCAGAGAACTTTAATTGACCAATTTTTCTCGAGAGTAATCATTGGATACAGCGGAATCCTTTTCAACTCTGGCGAGGACAATTACCTGACGACAGATGACGCCTATGAAGCGGCGCACACTGTACTGGCGTCTCAGTTTATCAATGAACAATTTGCAGTGCTTGCCAACATTAAGGAAGAACAAATGGGACTTGGTCATGCATTTGAGATGGATCCAGATATGGAAAATGGATTCCTTTATGAGCTTTCTCAAGCGGTTATGGCGAAAGAAATATTTCCTAATGCAAGTCTGAAGTATATGCCGCCTACAAAATTTATGACAGGTAATATTTTTAAAGGACACGTACAGGACGCATTATTTAATATGATTTCTGTATGGTCAGGACAGTCTTTGCAGTTATTAGGCATGCTGACGGAAGCGATTCATACCCCTCATATGCAGGACCGGTACCTTTCCATTGAAAATGCTCAATATGTTTTTAATAATGCGAGAGACATTGGCAGCGAAGTTGAATTCAAAGCCGGTGGAATCATTCAGGAAAGAGCTAAATTCGTTCTTGGAGAAGCTGATACGTTACTTCATACAATTGAGGCGGAAGGATTATTCAGAACAATAGAGCAAGGTAAATTCGGAGGAGTGAAGCGAGCAAGAGATGGGGGCAAAGGCCTGGAGGGTGTTTGTATCCTAGATGAGAATTACTTTAATCCATTCATTCCATTAATGATGGGAGGCGTAAGATAATGACAGCTATAAATAATGCAACGAGTAAAATAGACTTAACAAAAGTAAAACCTTATGGGGACACGTTGAACGATGGTATGGTGGAACTGGCTTTTACCCTTCCGGTTCCTTATGGAGAAGAGGCCAGTGAGGCAGCAAAGCAGCTGGCGAAAAAAATGGGATTAGATGAACCGGCAGTTGTTTATTCGAAAAACATGGGCGGTGGGTTCACCTTCTTTACCATGTACGGAAAATGCCAGCATACGGTTGATTATACAACAATCAAGGTAACAAAAGTTGAAATAGAAACGATGGATAGAGTGGAATGCCAAAAATATATGGAAGATAATATCAAAAGAGAAGTTGTGGTTGTTGGCGCATGCTCTGGGACAGATGCTCATACGGTAGGTATTGATGCCATTATGAATATGAAAGGATTTCATGGCCATTTTGGACTTGAAAGATACAAAGGGATGAATGCAATAAATATGGGAAGCCAGGTGCCAAATGAAGTTCTTATCGCGAAAGCGATTGAAGTAAATGCTGATGCGATATTGGTCTCACAGATTGTTACACAGAAAGATGTCCATATAGCAAATCTTACAAATCTTGTTGAGCTGATGGAAGCGGAGGGTATTCGAGATAAAATGATCCTGATCTGCGGCGGGCCGCGAATCACCCATGAGCTTGCTCAAGAGCTCGGCTTTGATGCAGGTTTTGGCGCCCATTCCTATGCAGAAGATGTAGCATCTTTTGTACTGACCGAAATTGTAAAACGAAACAAATAAATTAAAACAAGCCCATTATAAGCATCCGACATTGGGTTTGTTAAAATATTAACCCTTGAAACTGGTGGGCTTGTTGTAATAAAGCCTGTGGATAACTTTTTTCGTCTGTGGATAAATTTGCTTCAAGAGTTTGTGCACAGTTAAAAAAGTTATCCACAGGGAAATTTGGACAAAAACCCATCAATTCCAATAATTATTTCAAATAGAAGCCCAATACCGGCTGCTTATAATGGGTTTGAAGCCCAATGTCGGATGCTTATAATGGGCTTGTAAAAGGAGGAACCATTGAAAAACAAAATAATGACAGCAGACGAAGCTGTAGCAAAAATAAAGGATGGAGACAGTATCATGGTTGGCGGGTTTATGGCCTGTGGGTCCCCTGAAATACTGATCGATGCTCTTGT
>JBBRXC010000046.1:0-11464 GCA_038248745.1 Peptostreptococcales bacterium
AAACAAGAAAGCTAGTGGACGCCTTATAGGCTGAAGGAGGAGCTATGGATATTAAAATTGATTTATCAAGAAGCAATGTTTCGGATAAACAGATTAAGGACGGTAAAATTGGCGTCGATCAAGCCATGGAAAAACTCTGGTCTGGCAATGAGGAATTTACGGGGTGGGTAAAACTGCCTTTACAATATGATAAGGATGAACTTGAACGGATCCTCCACACGGCGGATAAAATTCAGATGCAGTGCAAGCTTTTTATCGTAATAGGGATTGGTGGGTCTTATCTTGGCACGCGTGCAGTGGTTCACGCCCTGGCAGAGCATGCTATTACTGGATGCCCTGAAATCAGGTTTGCTGGTAATAATATAAGCGGGACGTATCATGCAGAACTTTTGGACGAGATGGCATTAAAGGATACCTGCATTTGCGTGATTTCCAAGTCGGGGACAACCACGGAACCTTCCATTGCTTTTGCGGTATTTAAAGAAGAACTGATAAAAAAATATGGTCCAGAGGCAGCGAACAAGCGGATCTACGCCATTACCGACAGAGAAAAAGGTGTTCTTCGTGAAGAGGCTGATGCGGAGGGTTACGAGACTTTTGTGGTGCCAGATGATATTGGCGGCAGATATTCGGTGCTTACGGCCGTTGGCCTTTTGCCCATTGCAGTGGCAGGAATAGATGTAAAAGAGCTTTTAAAGGGTGCTGAAACGATGGCTACAGCGACTGAATGGGATTTTGGTGCCAGCGATTATGCGATTACCAGGTTTGAACTTTTAAAGGCCGGAAAAAACATAGAAATTTTCGAATATTATGAACCGCAACTGATGTACCTTGCAGAATGGCTCAAGCAGCTTTTCGGAGAAAGTGAAGGAAAGGAAGGAAAGGGGTTATTCCCTGCATCCCTCCAGTTTAGCGCAGATCTTCATTCCATGGGACAGTTCCTTCAGGAAGGCAACCAGATATTTTTTGAGACGGTTTTAAATGTGCTTCACCCAGACCAGGACATTATCGTTCCCGACAGTGCAGGCAAGATGCTGGCCGGTAAAAGCATGAACCAGGTGAACCAAGCGGCAATCAATGGTGTCATGGCAGCTCACAAAGCGGTTGGCATTCCCATGATAAAGATAGATATTCCGGAGTTAACCCCTTATTACTTCGGCCAGCTGATTTACTTCTTTGAAATCACCTGCGCCACAACCGCTTATTTGATGGGCGTGAACCCGTTTGATCAGCCGGGGGTGGAACAATATAAGGAAGAGATGCGAAAAGAACTGGCAAAGCAGGCCGAATAAACTGAACATTTCTACTATTGTTTTTTAGGGAATTGTTGTTGAAAAAATATAGATATTAACATATAGTATAATCATATTAATATTGTTATATTAACTTGAGGAGGAAAAAATGAAGAAAATTGGAGTATTAGGTTCAGGCACAATGGGCGCTGGAATTATCCAGGTTCTTGCACAAAATGGATTCGAAGTAGTTTTAAGAGCTAGAAGACAGACATCTGTTGATTCGGGTATTGCTACTGTAGAAAAAAATCTTGATAGGCTTGTTGTTAAAGAAAAGATTACAGCTGAAGAAAAAGCCGCAGTAATGAGCAGAATCAAGGGTTCGACGGATATCGCAATTGTTGCTGATGCTGACCTTATTATTGAAGCAGCCACTGAAGATATGACGCAAAAGAAGGCATTGTTTGCTGAATTAGACGCTCTTTGCAAGCCAGAGACTATTATCGCAACCAATACATCATCTCTTTCTATTACTGAGATTGCAGCTGCAACAAACAGACCAGACAAAATTATCGGCATGCATTTCTTCAATCCGGTTCCAATGATGAAGCTGGTTGAAATCATTAAAGGCCTTACAACCTCAGAAGAGACAAAGGAATCCATTCTTGAACTTACAAGAGCTCTTGGGAAATCTCCGGTAGATGTTGCTGAAGCGCCAGGATTTGTTGTAAATAGAATTCTTATTCCTATGGTAAATGAAGCGATTGGGATTCTTGCTGATGGCGTTGCCACTGCGGAAGATATCGACCAGGCAATGATGCTCGGCGCGAACCACCCAATGGGACCTCTTGCACTAGGCGATTTGGTTGGTCTTGATGTTTGCCTTGCTATCATGGATGTTCTTTATGCTGAATATGGTGATCCTAAGTATAGAGCGCACCCATTACTTAGAAAAATGGTTAGAGCAAATAAACTTGGCAGAAAAACAAAAGTAGGATTTTTTGCTTACTAAGCTTATTTCCTAGGCTGCTTATAGAGGCATTCAATGGGTTTCGATTTTGTGGACACGTTGCAAATGCTACATAAAAAATCAAAAAGTTGTCCATCGCTTAGCGGTGGGCAACTTTTTGATGTGCGCCTATTTTCAAAATGAATACTACTTATACGAAAAGAGACTATGAAATACACTAGTACTGAATTAATTTTGCTTCTGATCTAAATCAAATCTGTTGAACGGGTTGACCAATGAATATCTGCTAGAAATTCAAACAATTTTGAGGGGTCTCCAGCTTCAAATAATTCTGTAATGCGAAGGTGCTCTTTGTTCATTAAGGAACATATGTCATATAATTCATCTTCGTTTTTGCTGTAATAAGTGTACCTGTCAAGATTTTCCTTTATTTGTTTCAGCAAAGTGACTAATTGTATGTTGTTACATTTATTGATATAAACGCTATGAAAATTTTCCTGCTGGTCGCAATAAGATGGATAATTCTTGTATTTAATGGCGACGTCTGCCAAATCCACATACTCGCGCATTTTATTGAAATCTACACTTGTCATATAGGGCAAAGCCAGCCTTGCTGCAAGCGCATCTAAATTCGCCAAAATCTCGTAAGAATCCAGCTTTGTTTTCTGATCAAACTTGGTTATCGAATATCCCTTTCTTGGAACCTTTTGAAGAATCCCGTTGGCAACAAGTTCAATCAAAGCTTCTCTTGCAGGCGTTCTGCTTATATTTAAAGATTCACATACCATTGTTTCGGTGATGATATCATCTGATGCGAATTCCCCGTTATGAATTTTTGACATGATGCTTTCTATGGCCATGTGTCTTAATGATGTTATGTCCAAAATATACCTCCTATTTATGAAACACTATTGGATGTAGCGGGTTTTCTATGTTAAAAATATACCATACCAATATACGTAACACAATAACAAAAAAGAAAATATTTAAAAATACACGTATACGCTTTTTAAATTACAACTATTATAATTATAAAAAATGCTTAAAATTCAATTTAAAACAGCAAATATTGTCTTAGAACGCACGTATTTATTAAAATAATATCGATTGACATGTATTAGCGTATGTATATATACTTTGAATTAACAAGCGCTTGAAATGAATAACGTATATTAAAAATGGAACTTAGGAGGATTTTATTATGGAGAAAAAACCTTATGTGATCGTTGAATGGAATGACGTAGAGAGTGATGCCAAAGGATGGCTTTGCGCATATAATTTTGTAAATCATTACTGTGGTGGTGGAACAAGAATGCATCCTTCAGTAACAAGAGAAGAAGTAGTTCGATTAGCTACCACGATGGGATATAAATATAAGGCTGCTGAATCAAAAACAACAGGCGGATGCAAGGGTGGAATAGCTTATGATTATAAAGCGGCGGATGCGAAAGATGTATTAAGAAGATATTTAGTGGCTATGGCGCCTTACATTAATGCAGGTGTTTCCATTGGCGGCGACTTGGGTGTTGATTATGGGGATGTACTTAGCATTCTTGACGATTTGGGAATAGGGCTTCCAGCGACAAAAGAAATGAAGAATGATCCTAAAATACAACAGTATATTAAGGACCATGACAAGCTTTGTGATATGACGTATGACGGATTTAAAATGTATGACATGATTACAGGGTATGGATGTGCTGCTTCCTTAGATGAAGCTTGGAAAATTAAAAATGGAAAAGAGGGAGCAACAGTTGTCTTGCAGGGATTTGGCTGCGTAGGTGCATCCATGGCTATAAGTTTGGATAAACTGGGCTATAAGGTGATTGCCATTTCAGATGCTAACTGTATGGTTGTTTGTAAAGATGGGCTAGATGTAAAAAAACTTGTTGCAAATAGAAAGCCAAAAGGCGAATTAGACCAAGATGCATTTGAAAAAAATTATCAGGTAATGAAAAATGCTGAGTGGCTGGATATTGAATGTGATATTCTTGTTCCTGCCGCACTTGAGGATGTCATAAACAAGGATAATGCACATCAGGTGAAGGCTAGTCTGATCGTAGAGGCGGCAAATATTCCTGTTACAGCAGAAGCAGATAAAATTCTTGCTGAAAAAGGCGTTGATATTTGTGTGGACTTTGTTGCAAATCTAGGGGGAATCAGAATATATGATGTAGCAGTGTTTGGTCTTGTACCATGTATTCCAGAAGCCATTGTTGAAGATACTTGCAATTTGACGAGAAAAAACACAAGACTTATTTTTGAAAAGGCAGCGAAAGAAAATAAAACAACAAGAGAAGTTGCGAGAGAAATCTTCGCTCCTGACACGTTTGATACCCCTGATATTTAATACAGACGACTTTTGATATGCCTGACATTTAATACAGACGACTTGAAATTGATATTTAACAAAAGGTATTTTTAAAATATGGAGGAACAGATGAACAAACTAGTAATACACAGCGAATCCTGTAAGGCTTGCGAGTATTGTGTGGTAAATTGTCCGAAAGGCGCACTTTCCCTTGCGGGCTCAATTAATAAGGCAGGATATATTACAACTATTGTCGATAGAGAAAAATGTATTCTTTGTGGGATCTGCTACAATGTCTGCCCGGATTACGTATATGAAATAATGGAGGAGGAGGCATAAAAATGACGAAACAACTGATGAAAGGAAATGATGCAATAGCGGAAGCAGCAATAAGAGCTGGATGCAGATTTTTTGCAGGATATCCAATAACGCCTCAAACTGAAATATTAGAATATTTATCCTGGCGGATGCCTGAAGTAAATGGCGTATTTGTCCAAACGGAATCTGAACTTTCCGGGATTTCAATGGTATATGGGGCAGCAGCGACTGGAACAAGAACGTTTACAAGTTCATCTGGTCCGGGGTTCAGTTTGATGCAGGAAGGCATTTCCTATATTGCATCAGCGGAACTTCCATGTGTAATTGTTGATGTGCAGAGATACGGTTCTGGTTTGGCAGATATTTTCACTGGACAGGGAGATTACTGGCAAGCTGTTAAAAACGGCGGCCATGGAGATTACAGATGTATCGTTTATGCGCCAAATTCAGTTCAGGAAAGTGTTGATCTGATGATTTTAGCTTTTGACAAGGCTGAAGAACATAGAAATCCAGTACTGATTCTATCAGATGCATCCATTGCTCAAATGATGGAGCCTGTATCTTTTCCGGACATGAAAGAGCATGATATCAACCAACATGAATGGGCAATGAATGGCAAGGGTAACGGTAATAATAAGCGTCATACTTCAGTGATGTATTACAACTTGGACTATGATAATTACTTGAAAAACAAATACGACAAAATTGTTGAAAATGAACAACGCTGGGAAGAATTCCAAACAGAGGATGCGGAGTTGATTTTAGTGGCTTACGGCATCTCCTCAAGAATTTGTGAAGAAGTTGTTGAAATGGCTAGAAAACAAGGCAAAAAAGTCGGACTAATTAGACCGATTACCCTCTATCCGTTTCCAAAAAAAGCCTTCGAAAATCTAAAAAACGTTAAATACTTTGCCTGCGTAGAGATGTCGTGCTTATCTCAAATGATAGAGGATGTAATTATTACGGTAAAGGGAATTCCAACTTATCCGATAAGAGGTGGAACGCGAGTTTATGAGGCAGAGGAAATCCTTGCACAGCTAGATGACATTTTTCAAGGCAAGTTAAAGGAGGTTTACTAAAATGGAAAAAAGAAGATCAGAGATACTTTATGTAGACCATAAATTTTGCCCAGGCTGTGGACACGGAATTGTAAATCGCCTGATAGCAGAAGTGCTTGAGGAAATGAATGAAGACAAGGGTGCAATATGTGCTGTTGCAGTAGGATGCTCCTCTATGATGCCGGACACTTACGGTGTGGATATTGTTCAGTCGCAACATGGTAGGGCAGCAGCAATAGCGGTTGGAATAAAGCACTGCAGACCTGATAATATGGTTTTTGCCTATCAGGGAGACGGAGATGCTTTGGCAATTGGATTTTCGGAAACAATGTATGCAGCAATCAGAAATGATAACATCACGGTGATTTTAGTAAACAATAATAATTTTGGCATGACTGGTGGACAAATGTCGCCGACAACGCTTGAAAATCAAAAAACAACAACATCACCATATGGCAGAGATATTGGAAAAACGGGTAACCCATTAGATGTGATGAAAATGATCGGGACACGGGATGTGGCCTATCTTGCAAGAGGCACAATGACAAATAATGCTGAAATAATGAAAACAAAAAAATATATAAAAAAGGCATTTGAGGCGCAGAAGAATAAGAAAGGTTACAGTATGGTGGAAATATTATCCCCATGCCCTACAAACTGGGGAATGACACCAATGGATTCCTGCAGGCACATCAATAATGTTGTGGAAAAGGTTTATCCGTTGGGAGAATTTAAAACTGGGGGTGCTGAATAATGAATCTTATTTTTGCGGGATTTGGTGGTCAGGGTGTACTGACGGCAGGGCTTATTATAGGGAAGACAGGTGTTGACAATGGTAAAAATGTTACCTGGATTCCATCCTATGGAAGTGAAATGAGGGGTGGGACAGCAAACTGTAATGTGAAAATATCTGACAGGAAAATATCCAGCCCGTTTGTTAAGAAAATAGATATTTTGGTTGTAATGAATATGCCTTCTGTTGATAAATTTGAAAAAAATGTTGTTCCTGGAGGAATAATAATTTCCAATAAAACGTTGATTGGAGACTATAAATTCAGAGATGACGTAAAAGTTTTCGAAATTGAAGCCTCGGAGATTGCCGAGGAAGTAGGGAACCATAAAGGAGCCAATATTGTAATGCTTGGTGCATTGGCTGCTTCGGGAGAACTTTTTGAAGAGGATGTCATAGAAGAGGGAATTAAGAACTTCTTTGAACAAAAGGGAAAGAATAACCCCAAAAATGGAGAGTGTTTTAGAAGGGGTTTGGACGAGTCAAAAAAAAGATGAGAAGGAGTAACGAATGGATATCAGCAAATTATTAAGACCCAATAAGGTTGCAATCATAGGAGCCAGTGAAAAAGAAGGTTTCGGTGGAGATACCTGTAGGAATATAGTGAAGTACACAAAAGAAGGAGATTATTATTTTATTAATCCCAAAAGAGATACAGTGTTTGGGGTGAAATGCTATCCGTCGATTTCCTCATTACCTGAACAAGTTGACTTGATTCTTATTTCCACGCCCATGAGCACCGTAGAAGGCTTTATCCGTGAAGGTGCAGAAAAAGGAGCAAAAGCTGCGATCGTATTCGCAAGCGGCTATAGCGAAGTTGGAACTGAAGAAGGAATACAGGCGGAAAAAGATCTGCAGACGTTATGCGAAGACCTTGATATTGCATTAATGGGTCCCAATTGTGCCGGTTTTGCTAACTATGTGGACATGATGTATCCTTACGCATTTATTGCCAATGAAAGAGAAAGATCTGGTGCCGTAGGGGTTGTTTCGCAAAGTGGGCAACTGGTTCTTTCTATGATGGAAGCACCAAGCATTAAGTTCTCCTATGCAATATCTTCTGGAAATGGAAAGATCACAACTGTTGAGGACTATCTGGACTTTTTGGTAGATGATGAGGATACCAATGTCATTGCACTCTATATGGAAGGGACGAAAAACCCTCAAAAGCTTATAGATGCCTTCAAAAAAGCGGCGATAAAAAGAAAACCAATAGTCGTCCTTAAAACAGGCAGATCTGAAAAAGGGCAAGCGCTAGCGGCATCTCATACAGGGACTCTTTCGGGAAGTGATAAGGTGTTTGACGCATTATTCGCAAAATATGGCGTGATTCGAGTAGATGATTTGGAAGAACTTATGTCAACGGCTCAAGCGTTGGCAGTTTTAAAAAAGCTTCCTGAAAATGAAGGGTTTTCCAGTATAAGCCTTTCTGGTGGTGAAACTGGGATTTGCGCAGATCTTGGACAGTTGGTTGGCTTGAATTATCCTGATTTTGAAAAAAATACAGTGACGACCCTTGAAAACATATTGCCAAGTTATGCAACTGTGAATAATCCTTTGGATTCCACAGCATCCCTTTCTTATGATATAGAAAAATTTGCCTCTGTCTGCGAAGCGGTAATGAAGGATGCAAACGTTGGAATTGTTGCCATTGGATACACGCTGCTTCATGAAATAGCTGATAATGCAATATATTACATGAGTGAAGCACTTGAACTTGTCATGAAAGAGGAATGGGCAAAGCCATGTTTGATGGTGCCTTTTGCAGAAAACACCAGAAACCTTGAATATGTGAAGAAACTTGAAAAAATGGGAGTTCCTGTTCTGCCAACAGGTTTATACGCTTTGAAAATCATTAAAAATATCATAGACTTCGCCAACTATAAACTGGAAGATCATGACTTAAATGTCAAGGCACCAGTTGACGCAGTCTCTACTGCTCGGGGAGCTTTGACAGAAAGTGAAAGTAAACGAATCGTGGAGCAGTATGGGATTGATTGCGGTATATTTGATATTGCCCACTCCAAAGAGGAGGCAGGGGAAATAGTAGAAAGGCTTAAGCTAGGAAAATATGTGGCTAAGATTGACAGCCCTGATATTCTTCATAAATCAGACGTTGGATGTGTAAAGCTAAATATAAAATCAGCTGAAGAGGCAATGGATGCCTATGACGAAATTATTGAAAACGCATTGAAGCACTTCGAAAATCCAACAATAAAAGGTGTTCAGATCTGCGGAATGGCAGAAAAAGGCGTTGAGGTTATCATTGGGGTTAACAATGATCCTCAGTTTGGACCAAGCGTTCTTGTTGGACTCGGTGGTGTTTTTGTCGAAATATTTAAAGATACTTCGTTGATGCTTGCCCCTGTTTCAAAAGAGGAAGCGCTTCACATGATCAGCAGTCTAAAAGGTTCGAAAATGTTGAAGGGATATAGAGGCAGCCTGGAATGCGATGTTGAAGCACTTGCGGACGCTTTGGTCAAAGTTTCAACGATGGCAACAGAAAAAATCGACGACCTTCTTGAACTTGATATCAATCCTGTATTTGTATATGAAAAGGGTATCTGTGCAGTTGATGCATTATATATACAGAAATAATAGTTATTTTTTTATTTTTTCGAAAACGAGGAGGTTTTTATGAGTAAAGTAAGTAAGTATTTAGCAATACTGGCGCTTGGTGTTGCGGGAGGATCAATCTATCTTATTCCTTATATAAGATATGTATTTTATGACTGGCAACTTGAGGCTTTGGGACTTACAAACACACAGTTGGGCACTTTATCAACAGCCTATGCCATCGGCTGTATGCTGCTTTATATCCCTGGAGGGATGATAGCTGATAAGCTTTCGACTAAAAAGTGTATATTGATTTCTTTGATAGCAACCTCAGTATTAACCGGAATATTATCCATTACATCAGGATATACTTTAACCTTAGGCATTTGGTTCTTGTTTGCATTTTCAACGACTTTCATTTTCTGGGGCTCCTTAATGAAGACCATCAGAATGATCGGCACAGAAAAAGAGCAAGGGTTTATGTTTGGACTGTACTATCTTGGTAATGGGGTGACAGGTGCTATCGTTAACTCTGTAGCCATTAAGTTATCGGCAATGGGTATTGATGGAACTGAAAAATTCAAAATATGTGTATTAACATACGCAGCCAGCACACTGATTGCAGCATTACTTGTATTCATATTTGTCAAAGAAGGCCTTTATAAAAGTAAGGATATTACAATTAATGAATTTAAACTTGATCAAGTTCGTGGCGTAGTTAAAAACCCAACAGTATGGGTATTCGCACTTATTATATTTGCAGCGTACACAGTTGGATACAGTGGTAACACCATGTTTACGCCTTACCTTACAGACGTAGTAGGTATTACGCCTGAAGAATCCGGAGCACTATCTATTATCAGAACCTATATTTTCTATATATTAGCACCTGTAAGTGGTTATATTGCCGACAAAGTGTTTAAATCAACAAGTAAATGGTTTATGATTCTTTTCGCAATTCTAGCGATGCTATACTTCGGCGTGCTGGCAATCCCTGCCACTGCTAGTGTGACATTAGTAAGTTATTATACTTTATTGCCAGGGTTATTTGGACTTGCTCTATATGGTATAATGTTCTCAATAGCTAGCGAGACCAGAATCCCAGCCGTAGTCATGGGAACGGCAGTAGGTATTGCATCAGTAATCGGATATTCGCCAGATTTCTTCATGTGGACGTTGTTTGGTTCATGGCTTGACAATTTTGGCGGCGAAGGGTACAGATATGTATTCATCTACTTGGGTGTTGTGAGTATACTTGGCATTCTAGCGTCGTTCTATATCAGAAAGAGAGCTGTAGCGGTACAAAAATTGGATGTTGAAGAACTGCAATAAACATTTTGAATTTACCACAAATTTGCATTAGAAAGATGGTTAAATGATGAATAACTCTATATTGCAAAATAAAATCAAAAATAAAAATGAACTAAAAAGAGAAATTGGGCTATGGTCTGCCACCGCAATTATTGTGGGGCAGATGATTGGCACTGGGATTTATATGCTTCCGCAGGGATTCGCTGAGTTGACAAATCCGAAGACAGCGATTCTGGGGTTGTTGATTACCGGAATAGGGACTATTTTTCTGGCGCTATGTTTTGCACGGCTAGGAGAACGAAACCCAGTTACCGGATCCGCAATCGCGTATACGAAAGAAGCTTTTGGTGACTTGCCCGCATTTATTGTGGGCTGGTCATACTGGTGTGGCTGTTGGATAGCGAATGGAGCCATCATACTTGGGGGGATTAGTTATGCAGGATATTTTTTCCCGTCATTAGCAGATAACAATATGCTACAAGTATTGATTGCCATATTTGTCATCTGGCTTTATACCTTTATCAATTATATCGGGGTCAAAGCTGCAGGAAATTTGAACTTAGTATTGACTATAATAAAGCTAATGCCGCTAGTACTTTTTATAGTAGTGGCAAGTTTTAATTTTGAATTTGAAAACCTTAATACAATTAGTAATCCTGAGCTTTCAGGCACTTCGACCCTGCCAATTGCTGTAGCGTTTGCGTTATGGTCTTTTATTGGGTTTGAAGGGGCCAGCGTCAATGCAGGAGAAATTGTAGATGCAGCCACAGTAAGAAAAGCAACATTAATAGGGACGATCTTTGTTATTGTGATTTACCTGGTTTTGATCATTTTATCATCGGGTAATATGAATCAATCGGATCTGGCAAATTCGTCTTCTCCGTTTTCAGATATTATTTACAATGCAACAGGGGGATA
>JBBRXC010000047.1:0-11364 GCA_038248745.1 Peptostreptococcales bacterium
GGTGTTAACGGACTCACACTGGAAATTTGAGGGGATAGTTGCTTCACATATTTTCTAAAAACTTTGAAGTCTTCTTTTGTCCAATCAGGATGCGCCATAAAGGACGCCCATACATCTATCCCAATATCGTTGAGCAATTCAGCTACCTTTAGGCTGTCTAAAGTGCTAGTCTTTTTCGTATAATACGCCATTTCATTTTCACTAAATGTCTCATATCCTACCAACAAAGCTTTCAGGCCTAAAGACTTGAATCTTTTTAAAGATTCTATGTTACTTAGTATGCATTCTACAGATGCATACGCAATAAAGTTTTTTTTAAGATGTAACGATTCCACTAAATCCAAAAATCCAGCCATTCTTATTTCAGAGCCCAGAATATCATTGTCGAAAAGCATAATGGTTTCTTCTTCGATATTCAATAAATCTTTTTTGATGATCTCTCTATCAAATTCTACTTCTTCAAACCCTTCTATCCGCCATCTTAAGCAAAACATACACGCCTTATTGCACCCTTGAGATATCTGCATGATTGCAGCCGGTTTGTACCCAAAATAGGAATAGTGCTGACGATACTTTGTTGTAGATTTTCTATCCGGCAATATATATTCATTCATACCTTTGGCCTCTTTGCCTTTGTAATTGTTATTTTTATTTAAGATACCGGGTATTTCAAATTCTAAAGTGTGAAGAGATAGATTGTCATAGAAGACGTTGATATTTTCTGTTGTTGTAAATTTAAAAACATAGTCAATACTATCATCAAAGAAACTAGTTGGGCTTAAAAAAGCTTGCGTACCGCCAACAACTGTATGAATTGAAGGATCAACCTCTTTGGTTTTTTTAGCAATTTCTATAACAGCATGTACATCAATGCATAAACTTGTAATCCCAACAACTTCAGGGTTGAATGCTATCAACTTTTTTTGAAATGGTTCCGGATCACACATCATATCAAATATTTCCACTTCATGTTTCTGTTCTAAAACGGCGTATAACATTTCAAGCCCTAAAGGTTCAGCGTACATAAACTCACTTAAGGTGACGGCTTGTTTGATTCGAGGTGGTCTGACAAGTAAAATTTTCATATCGTCTCCTAAAATATATTCGGTGTAATCCCCTTTTTTATATGGCCTCTATAAAATAAATTAACGATGGCATAGAACAAATAATTCATGGGCCTATTAAAGAAATCTTTTCTTAAAATGGTTCTTTTAATAATTGATTTGTATGAATACAAATCATTATATAAATCCCAATAGGCTTTGGTCAATTCTTCTGGCGACATGTTTTTAGGTTGATGTTCCGCTTTGCAGCCATCAAATGAATAGATATCATCCGATAAGATTCGACCATCCGCCATCATTTCTTTAAAAAACTTGGTCCCTGGTATTGGGGTTAAAATATAAAATCTAGGCACACATATTTTGTTTTGTTCGATAAAATCTTTCGTCCTTTTAATGCTTTCTAGGGTATCCCCCTCCCCACCAACAACCATTTCTGTTGATACGTCTATGCCAGCGGAAACAATATTATTGATCAGTTCAGTGTATTCCAGGGGATTGGCCCAAGCTTTATCCATATGATTGAGGGACTCTTGTGATATGCTTTCCAACCCAAAGCTTAAAGCATAGCAGCCACTCTCTTTTAATAATTTTAATAACTCTTTATCTCTGCCTATTTTGATATCACATTGACTCATCCACTTCATACGAAGTGGTTTAATGATAGCAAGAAGTTCTATTAAATAAGCCTTATCTCCATTGATATTATCATCTAAAAGGGTAAACTTTTTAAAGCCCAAGGCTTTCACTTGTTCAATATCTCTTTTCACTTCTGATAGATCTTTTTTAATATAAGTTCCTTCATACAAACAAGCGACAGAACAAAATGAGCAACAATTAGGACAGCCTCGACCCGCTTGTACTGGTAAAAAATCTCCGATTGACTTATCCAGGATCAAATCAAATCTCGGCAATGGGGTATTCAGTTTTTCGATGGGTTTATGATAGATCGGTTTTAATGTATCATTTTCATAATCTTTTAATAATTCTTCCCACACGCCCTCTGCATCCCCTATTACAACAGCATCGCAGAATTGAACGGCTTCTTCTGCCATAATCGACGCCATGTATCCGCCTAAAATAACCTTTTTTCCTTTTGCACGGTAATGTTTTGCAAGATCAATGGATCTCAATACGCCATGTCCCATGGTGCTGATGGCGATCAGCCCTGCATCGGTTTCTAGAGGTACCGCTTCAATGGTTTCAAGGCATATTTCTACTTCCCACTCCTTTGGTGTCATCGCCGCCAATAAAGGCATAGCAAGCCCAACAAAATACAACCTTTTCTTTTTAATGGGTTGATGGTTTTTATCATAGGGACTTGGTTGTATCAATAATATTTTTTTCATCTTATCCTCTAATCATTTTTACAAGATATTGTAGTGAAACTCTAGAACTGCCTAGTAACATTTTTATATTAGGTGCAACGCCAAACTTTTTAATAAGTCTAACCAGATGTTTAGGTGGCATCACGATTTCGTAATACAGCTTCAAAATTCTAAAATAGAACTGCCTTTTAGACATATATTTTGGTTTTAAAACAATATGCGCCATGTCCCATAACTCCACCTGTTCAGGAGCTTCTATAAATTCTTTGATATATTCGGAATAAATATCCGTGCCTTTTAAAGGTGTTAAAGGTTGTAAATTGACAAAATATACGGATGTTTTCTTCAACCACAGCTTTAAATCTTTAAAATCTTTTTTATTAAAATCCAAAGGAATAATTAACGTACTATAGCACTCTACATCTAATTTATTTAGTATGGCTATGGCCTCTTCATTGATTTTAACAGTGGTCAGTTTGTCATAAGACTGAAGGTCTTTTTCTCTTACTGATTCTATCCCAACAATAACACCATGAAGCCCAACTGCTTTAAAATCGGCCATCAACAGGGGATTTTTGGCTATAAAATCTGCTCTACCATATACTAAAAAATGCTTATTGATGTTTTCTTTTTTTAAAGCCTCAATAAAATTACTAACCCGATTTTCTGAAAACAAAAAATTATCATCCACGATGTAAATCTCTTTTTCCCGTATGCTTTTGAGTTCTGAGATGACATCTTCAATGGTTCTTTCATAATACTTTCCTTCAGTAATCTGATGGCAAAAACAGAAAGAGCATTTAAAGGGGCATCCAAAAGATGTTTTCATTAAAGCGCAGGGATTATGGAACATGTAGTAATATTTATTTCTATAGGATGCATTGATCTCTCGGTCTGGATGGTTGTAAGCAAATGCTACGTTTAGCGTTTGTTGATCAATATATGTTTGAATAGTACTTATTGGGGTTCTTTCTTTTAAACCTTTTAAAAGTATATTAAAAGCATCAATCCCATTTTTCCAAAGCAACACATCAATGTGCTCATCTTTTAAATCATCAGGCACTACTTCTACATGGACACCCCCTACCCCAGTGATAATCTTTGGATCAAAGGATTTGATCTCTTTTGAAAACCCTTTTATTAAATTAACATGCGTGTTATAACCAGTGAAGACTACAACGCCTGGTCGATAATGTTTCAGATGTTTGATTAGTTTTGTTTTGTCTAGCAACATATCAATAATGATAAGATGATACGCTTCTTTTAATGCAGGGTCTAAGTTAGATACCAAGTACTCCAGCTCTAAGGGTTCACAAATCATCACGTGTTTCAGCCCTATGGTATCTTTATGAGGTTTTGGTCTTATAAGCAATACATTAGTCATGTTTAGGCTCCATTTCAAATAGATAAATACTAGGCATGTACCATTTTTCTTTTATTCTTGTTGTGGATACGTGATTAAAGTCATCTGACGCCAACGCTATAAATTTACTTACAGAGGGATACGCTGCCTTGCCTGTCGTCAATTTGACGGCAGCCATACATAAAGCATCATAAAACGAGTTTTTGCTGGCAAATGCGATCAGGAGTCTCCCATCTCCTGTTAACATTTTACTCATTTTGTTTAGTACATATTTTTGATACCGATAATAAGGAAACGAATGGGTACAAAGTACCAAGTCCATTTTATCTTCTGTTTCAAACTGATGGATATCTTCACACTGCCACTGTGTTTTCAAATTCAATTTGGACGCAATATCAATCATGCCTTGTGAATAATCCAACCCATAACTGTTTTCTGTTTGAAATTCTGATTCGATTTGATCGATTAATTCCCCTACGCCACAGCCAATATCGATATAGGAGCAAATGGTCTTATCCTCAAACGTTCTTTCGATCAGGTCCAATACTTTTGTTCTAGTTGGTTTTAAAGATACTTTTTGCACCCATAGGTGTTTATACCTTGGTGCCCAAAAGTTCCACACTTTTTTGTTACTCATACCCGCCTCGTTTCAAGCCTTTTTTTAGCAGTTTATAGATCAATTGTCTTGCAGGTTTACTATGAAAATACTGAAAGACAAACAATTCAACAAATGCAATCTTAAAAGTGATAGAATGCATTTTTAGTGGTTTTAACACAAGGTGTAAAAAATCATAATGCTCACATTTAAAATCAATAATATCCTTTTCATATACTTTATATAAATCAGTCCCGCTTAATGGGGTAAAAATAGAAAAGGTATAATTTAAAAGTTGATGTTTCTTAATATAATGTTTTAACGCTTTAAAATCTTTATAGTCGTCACTAATATCGATCATAAATAGTGCTGTAAATGATAGACCTGCGTTTTTTAGAACATTGATTGATTTTGTATTGATATCTGGGGTATACCCTTTATTAAAATCTTCCAGGGTACTTGCCTTAATTGATTCAAAACCCACAATAACTTCAATAATGCCAGTATCTTTTAATTTTTTTATCAAGTCTGGATGAGTGGCAATAAGGTCTGCTCTTAAATACACAATCATTTTATAGGACGTGTTTTTAAAGGCTTCTATGAAAGACATTGCTTCAACTTTGTTATGGATAAAGACATCATCTACCACCCAGTAATACTGTGCATTTATGGATGCCATCTCATTTCGCAACGCCTCATAACTTCTGGTGATATAATGTCCTTTGTTAAGCTGTTTGCAGAAACAGAACGCACAGTCATACGGGCAACTATGTGACCGTTTTACCAAAGCGACATTGTCATATAATAAATACCGCGTTTGATGTTTGATCTGATCAAAGTATTTTCTTGATGGATTGATTGACTCAAAGGATGTCATCATCTCACACTCAACAGATATGTGCTCTCCTTGGTCCGCCAACCTACCATCTAAAGCCAAAGCAGCTTTTAAATCCAAAATACCATTAAATGAAATTCGTTTTTTTAGTACGATATATTCTATTAAGTTTTTAAAAACACTGAGTTGATTAGAGACGACTAAATAATCAAAATCACTTTTTTCATAAAGCTTCCAGTTCACCTGTACATCCACACCCGAACCGATCACAATGGTCGCTGGAGATTTTTCTTTGATCTGTTTGGCTTCCATCATCATTTGATTTCTTGCCGTATTATAACCGTTTAAAACAACCACATCACCAACAGCTTCATCTTGATGGTATAAATTATCTATGATCACGCTCTTTAAATTCAAATCATCAATCACTGCTTTCAGATACTCTAATTCTAGAGGTTCCACTTTAATGGGGTTGATCCAGGTAAATGGTGTTGTTATTCTTACTTTCTTTAATATAATCATTGTTCATCCTTAAATACATTGTATGATGTACTCCGTGGTTTATAAGATAATAAAGGTAATAACTTCACAATCATATTATGTAATACTTTGTTTGAGTGATAAACATATAGATATTTCTTGACGGCAACACAGCCTAATTTTAATTTAGTCTCTTCTGCCGTTTGCCCAAATTCTATGAGGTTTACGCCTCTTTCAATACCGATTCTTATAATTTCGATGAGCATCTTCATATATAGATCATGGGTTCTCGTATGTTCTTGTTTAAATCCACCAAATAAAAAATTCAGCTTACTTGATTCTTGAACCAATTGTATAAATCCAACAAGTTCTCCTGAATCACCTCTTCTAAACTCATACATTTCTGAAGGGAATTCTCTAAAAAATTCTATACTTAAACATTCCAATTTATCTTTTGAGTTTTCATATACTTCTAAATATAACTGATGGTGTTCTTTGTTAAAATCCTTCTGATCGATTTTAATCATATCAATATCAGATGACTTTCTAAGGGCTTTTTTCACTCGATATCTGTAGTGGCTTCGCAATGATTCCAAATAGTGTTCAAATGTTGTAAAGCTGTTGTAAAACTCATGCGTTGGTAAAGTATACGCATACGGCAGGTCTAACCCACTATCTCCATTGAGTACAAGGGTTAACCCTTTTATGGTTTTAATCAGTGCGCTTACCGATTGAGGATTACCAACATATCCTTTCCTTGAAACAGAGTAAGGTTTCCCAATAATCTTTACTGGCACTCGCAAAGTCAATTTTGGAATAAAGTTAAAAATATCTATAGTCTGTTTGTATTGAACCAAGAAAGCTGACTGATCCGAAAAATACATTTGTTGACATGGATTCAACTTTTCTAAGTAAGTCAGTTCGACTTTTAATGAGTCATCAATCCTACACTCACTGATTTCAGTTATTTTCATCATGAATTAACCTCGTATATGCTGCATATTTTTTGTATTCCCCTTTGGACCACTTGATACCGAAGTTACTTGAATCTCTATTCTCTTTTAAAATCCATGAGGACTCACAAAAGTCATATTTATTTTTGGTTATTTGATATAGCGTATCAAACAAAGAAAGGATGGCCCCCGTTTTTTGTTCTGATTCAATAACCCCAATCTCAACTATTTTAAATGTGCTAATTTTCTTATGTAAAATCTTATGGGCTATCACTGTTTTTAAAGACAGTGACTTTCCAGATGGGATTAACTCATTAAAATCTGGATACCAAAGCATAAATCCAACCGGCTTATTATCTTTTTCAACTACTAAAAGATTTTCTTCTTTTAATAGCATTTTAAATGGTTTAAATAATTCATAATCTTCCCTAAAGTATCTCTTAAAATAGAAAATATGATGCTTAAAGGCATCATTATTTAGTTCCGTATAGATCTCAATATCTCTTTTGAACTGCTTATAATCCATTGTTCTCACTCTGAACTTGGTATTTAACTTTTTGCGCAATCTTTCTGATAAAGGGTTTTCAAAGTTTTTAAACTCCTGCTTATACGTCACTAAATCTATGGGTTCAAACCCTGCTTTTAAAAACAAGTTGTTGTAATAGTCTGGATTATAATTCATGCCAAAACTAGATTCTTGATCAAAGTGTGAAGTTAAAAATCCTAATCCATAGTTCACATGGATATTTAGAGATCCGGAAATAAAAGTGGCTCCCCATAAGTCTCCTGTCACCTTGGTTTCTTCAAGTATCAAGGAAAAAGCGGTTTCATTTTCTGAAACTGCTTCAAAGAAACTCATTTGAATATAATCATTCATATCGTCTACTTGGGCTAAAACTGTGCCCATAATAGGAACGCCTTCATGATACACTAGCAATGGTTTCAGTTTAATTCTCTTATTCACAGTACTTTTATTTTTAAGAATCGATAATAGCATGCTAGACATGTCATCTTTTTTTCTAGGTCTGTTTTTGTATATTGATTTATAAAATTTATAATACTGAATATACTCTTTTTCGTTTAATATTTTTAAGTTCATCCTTCACCTCATTCAGCTTATTTTACAGATCACATTTATCTAAAAATCCTGCTGGAGGTACCCCTAATGCTTTTATCATTCTAGCCCAATAATTTACCTGGGCAGCGGTGCTGGATAATATAACTATTTCACGTTCTGTAAATTCTGATTTTACTTTTTCAATGAATTCTGTTGGAATATTAACTGGCGTTTGAGAAATGAGTTTTGCATATTCTATCGCCAACATTTCTCTTGTAGAAAACGACTGAATCTGTTCAAGCGCAAGCCTTCCAGACAATACCTGCATCTCTTCTTCAGAGATGCCATCCTTTTCATACTCAAAAGAATTCATATCAATGCAAAATGGGCAATCTACACTCAATGAGGATTGTATTCTAATTAATTTTAAAATACGTGCATTTAAATCATTTTTGCCATGTGCTACTAAGGATTCTAAGACTGCAGAACTAATAGCAACCTTAGGATACCAAGCTAATAGTTTTGGGGCCAATAAATCTTTCTTCGTCACTCTTTTCGAAATAATTAAACCTAACTTTATATAAAACGGCATTTTTTCTGGTGGGTTTATAAATGCATTCTCTTCCATACAATCTCCTCCTCATTTTTATCCTTATAAATTGCAACATAGCACATATTCATTAAATATTCAATTCGTCGGTTCGATCACCTTGTAAACATCATTCTCTAATATAATTTCGAATTGTACTTCTTTGGCTGTTTCAGCGCTTATATCGGAATTATATGAAACATTAACCTTTGCTCCATACGTTCCATCTTCTCTTTTATCAATACTAAGAACATTATAACCTATCAGCTTTTGTGTACGGTCTTTTTTCTCTGAAGCGAACAAATCAAAGTCGTCTTCTCTATTTGCCATAGGTGTTAGGAGGTAAACCTGACTATAACGTTCTTTTTTATCTGAATCCAAATACTTTTTCAATGCCATCTCAGGTGTTCTTGACAAGATATCCTCTCCGCTCTTTCTTTTGCTTGCATCGATGCCATCCTGATAGAAAAACGACATTGGGTCATAGTTATTCTTCGCATTCCAAATGATGTATTCGTCGATTCCAAGCTCAGCACTGGCTACCAGTTGATCAGAAATTGCTTTTGCATCATACGTCAGATGACCCTTCACCCATCCTGCCGTAAAACCTTGGAACCAAGGCCTTATGATGCCCGGATTTTTTTGTGCTGCATTTCTTTCAAGCCCTTCCATTAAAGCAAATCTGGCAACGTCATAGGGATGTTGGTCCGGTATATCAAATCCATATATCCCCAGCCCATAATGGCTAGGATAAATCATTGGGCAAATATAATCCACCTGATTGGCAATCATCCTCCATGTCTGTCCAATATCTTCTGGATAATCGTCCCATGACCGAGTAATTACCCCAAAAACATCTGCTGAAATATTAACATTGTATGGTTCAAGCGCCTTATCTGCGTACTTTAAAAATTCTTCGATTCCTTCATCCTTATCCCTGCCATTTCGCCCATGGAATTCCGTGATTGGATTATAATATACTGCACTATCAGGAAAACGCACATAATCATACTGTATTTCATTGAATCCTCTCAAAGTTGCTTCCTGCGAAATAGCTATCACATATTTCCAAACATATTCATCAAAAGAATTCACCCATATTTTTCCTGATTTATCTTTATATACTTCGCCGCTTTTTAACTGAATTGCATGTTCATTCTTCCTTTCAGCTAAATAGGGATCTTTAAATGCAACGACCCTAGCAATAGAATAAATATTATTTTGATTCAGATATTTCATTAATTTTTCATAATTCTTTAGTGGTGCGGACTGATTTGATTTAATCTGATTAACAACTTCTATGTTGCTTTGCCATGCGATAGCTCCATCATCGTTTTTGATATCGATAACCAAGGCATTGATTTCCGTGCTTTCACAGATTGCCAAAGCCTTCTCTAGTTTGTTTATTTCATCTAAACGGCTTATATCTATTGGTTTGTCTGATTCACCGCTTATTGATTTTATATATTCGCCATAATAGCTAATATCTTCTTCGTCGAAGCTAAATCCTGCAACATTTGCCGTCAGGTATAGGGCTTTTGCCTTTGTTTTAACGGTTTCTTGACTCTGTCCAAGGGTTGGAAGCGGTACATAGAATTCTCCTAGTTCAGTTTTTCGCTGTATTTCTAACGCTTCCCTTTCCTGTCGCAATTCTGCTTTCTCTTCTTCAGACATTTTGTTAAAGTCTATAGTTTTATCTGTTTTTATTTCTTCTTGTGTTGATCCTTCTGATATATCTTGTTTTTTGTCTGCTTGTTGCGAGCAGCCTGTGGCCACTAGCCCCAATATTAGTATAAATATCACCAATCGTCTGCTTTTTTTCATGGTATCCCTTCCTGCTATTCTTCTAGTTAATATGAATATACTTCCTTCATGCTGTCAGCATTTAGGGAGTCTTTTTGCTCTTTTGGAATCGTTATAATTCCAGGTATTCCATCACTTATGAATTTTTTATCTGGATGTTTATCAAAATATTCAAGATAATTATAAAATCCCACATTATCGACTTTCATTTCACTGGCTCTAATCCTAGGTATGCTGGTATAGTCAAAATTTTTATCATACGGTGAGTACGCTGGGTTCCATCCCACATTTAAAACCGTGATATTTTCGTAAGCAATGCCGTTGTAGCTTCCTTTTGCCAAATATGGTGTTAATAAATCGTCTTTTGGTCTCTCCCCAAATGGTAACGCAAGCGTATTAATAGTATAATTATTTTTACTCAGTATTGCCTCTAAATATTGAGCCTGCGCTCCAATTTGCTCCTGTATCTCCTCAGGTGAAGCGCTTTTAAAACTAAGATGATCTCTTGTGTGATTGCCAATATCCATCCCCTTTTCAATAATAAAGTGCAGCTTTTTAGAGACCAAGGCCCCTTGTTTAAAAGGGCGATCTCCATCCAAAAAAAATGTGGCTTCTAATGGAAAGTCTTTATGCTCGTCATGAAAATTAATCAGGAGCCCTACGGCAGACGCCTCACTGATCAGCCCATTGTCCAGATACTCAAAATTATTTAAATTACCATCATCAAAAGTTATCACAACCGGTGTAAAGCCTTGTTCTGTTGTAATATTTCCGCTGACATAATCTCTTAAGCTTACTGGTCTATACCCTTTTTCATATAAATTCTTCATATCTTTCAGGAAATTCGCTGGCGTTCTCGTCCACTCTTTTTCTTCTTCGCCAATATTATGGTACATTAAAATCATGATCTTGCCAGCTTCGTTTGGTTTTAGCGCAAGATTAATACTGGCCTTAAGCTCTGGGATGCTCTTATTTTCATTGAAATCGACTGGGATATTTTCTCCTTGCTCTATTATTTGTCCCGTTTCCGAGATTTTATTAGTTGTATCCGGATTACTGCAACTTGTAATAAGGAAGATACAAATGAAAATTGCCGGGATTATTTTGTTCATATTTCACCTCATCAAGCAACATGTGTTTGAATTTTATTATACTATATATTAGATTTACTTCGTGCTTTTAAGAATATATTCAATAATTGGATCATTTATATTTGCATTATCAAATATACTATTATTGTATTTGGGTTTTTTAAGATATCCTCTACTAATAAGTTCATTTAATAAATCAATATATTCAA
>JBBRXC010000048.1:0-11208 GCA_038248745.1 Peptostreptococcales bacterium
AGGCGGAGGCAGAAGCCATGCGGAAGAAATTCTTGAGAGAAGATTTGTCACTGGAGAAATCGATGAAAAAACGTATCTTCAAATGAAAGAAACTTTAAGATAGGAGGGAAATAAAATGATGTATGGAAACGGATTTTTCGGACCAGGCGGATGCTTTGGCAATGGGTTTTATGGTGGTTGGCACTTTATGATGATTGGTTTTGTAGTATTAGTTTTAATCACGATTGCAGTAATCGTCTTGATAAAGAAGAAGCATTCTGTAAACACAGATACTACTTCAATAAACATACTTAAGGAAAACTTTGCAAAAGGGTCAATTTCTGAAGAAGAATATTTAAGCAGAAAAAACGTATTGACTAGAAAATAAGTGAATTTCACTCGGATAAAGTGTATACTAATAGGGAAACTATTCGTATACGCTTTTTTATAATTCATGAGGGAAATCGTATGACATTTAATGTTTTGGTTGTAGAAGACCAAAAAGAAATAAGCAGCATTATCGGGAAATATCTGGCGAAAGAAGGATATGATTATCATGTATCCGAAAACGGGTTTGAGGCGCTGGAAGCTTTTTCAGCATCAACCTTTCATTTGGTAATACTAGATGTCATGATGCCGGGGATCGACGGATTCGAGGTTCTGCAAGAAATTCGGAACATCTCTCAGATTCCAGTTATTATGCTTACTGCAAAGCATGAAGAAGTCGATCGTATAAAAGGCTTTGAAAAAGGAGCCGATGATTACGTCATAAAGCCCTTCAGCCCTAGGGAACTTATGCAAAGAATTAAGGTTATATTCCGGAGGGTGTATAACTCCTCAGATGAAATTGTATTACAGGTCGGCGACTTAAAATTATATACAAACAGCATGAAACTGCTTAAAAATGAAGAGAATGTCAGCATTACAACAACAGAATTTAAATTATTATATACTTTTATGAAAAATAAAGGTCATGTTTTGACCAGGGACCAGTTGATTGAACAGTCCTTCGGTTTTGATTACGACGGATATGACAGGAATATAGACAGCTACATCAAAAGATTACGCCTTAAAGTCGAAGATCACCCGAAAAAGCCTAAAATTCTTATTACGCGGTATGGTGTCGGCTATATATTTGGAGGTGAAGAATCATGACTATTCGAAAACTTTGGCTACTGGTGGTAGTAAGTATCTCCATTATTTCAATCGGTATCAATGCGTTTGTTCTTTCTTCTCTCACCGACAGATATTTCACGGATTATTTAGAGGAAAGTTATAAAAACCATATCACTCAGGTTCTTGCCTACACAAAAGTCACATTACTGGAAGAAAATATTTCCTATAAACAAATGGCCATTGAGATGGAAACCCATTTAGGAGATTCTCTGACTCAAATCAAACTGTATAGTCCAGACGGCACTCTTTTAGTGGACGTGGATGATACCTTCCGACTCACCGGAGGCATGATGGATCACGAAGGGATGTTTGGCATGCGTAATATAGGCCAAGTAGTGGTTGATCAATACCCTATCGAAAATGACGGCATTACTCTTGGTGTATTAAATATTACAAGAACCAGTTCTGCGGAAAACTCTTATGTCTCTAAAATGTTCAAAGCATCGTTGGTGCGAAACAGCATTCTTTCCGTTGTTATTGCTATTTTCATTTCTATATTTATTGGATATTTTATTAGTAAAAAAATGAGTCTTGCCTTGAAAGAAACGGCCGATTTAGCTGAAGATATTCAGGTGGGGGAAATTAGAACGCCAAAGCCTACGACCATAAAAGAAGTCATCAGTATCAGGGAAAGCCTTCATCATTTAAATTCCAGATTGAAGCTAAAGCAGAAAAGCAGAAAAGCATTGATTGATCAGCTCATTCACCAGTCAAGAACACCTTTGACAGTTTTAAAATCCCATCTGGAAGCCATGGAAGACGGGCTTATTGATATGAATATGAAGGAAATTTCCATTTGTCAGAATCAGATTGATAATATCGAAGCCATCATCTCAAATATGAGCGGAATGATTGACGCAAACAAAGAAACCGACGAATTGTCCGTTGATGAGTTTGATTTTCAGCCGCTGATTTCCCAAATCAAAGAAGGCTTAAAAGCCCAGTTTGAAAAAAAGAACATCTTATTTGAACTCATTACCCATGAAAAAGTGAAAATAGAAACTGACAAATATAAACTGAGTCAGGCGATTTATAATATATTGACCAATGCATATAAATATACCAATCCCGGCGGGAATGTGAGAATAAGCTACATCGTCAACGAAGGGAATCTTTTTCTCAAAATCCAAGATACTGGCATTGGCATTAAAAAAGAAGATCTGGATCGGATTTTTACCGCCTATTACAGAAGCGATGATGTCGCTACAACCAAAGGAGAAGGTATAGGCCTCTATATTGCGAAAGAGAATATCGAGCGGTTAAATGGCACCATATCCGTCACCTCCAGCAAAGATGCAGGAAGCACTTTTGTCATTAAGGTGCCCTTATCAAGCCCATTATAAGCATCCGACATTGGGCTTCGTTTTTTGAAACCCCTTGCAATCACTCATTTGTAATTTCAGTTATCCACAGGTCTCCTGTTGATAACTTTTTTATGTCCGCTTACAAGCCACCGGGCGCCTACTATTTGACGTCCGCTTACGAGCGTACGCGCCCCTTCTATTTTATGGGCGCCTATTCGTTTAAATCCGCCTCATTGCTATAGCCCCTTTGTTCCCAGTAACCACGGTACTCTGTGTCGCTAGACAATTCGATTTCATTGACCCATCTGGCCCACTTATACCCCAATTTGTCTTCCGCTATGACAATGAACGGAAACCCTAGGGAGGCTGGCAAAGTAATGTCATTGGAGGAATATGCGAAAATCATGTTGTTTTCTAAGATATCAGCCAGCGGTAATGATGTTGTATAACCATCAACACAGTGAAAGATTACGGTATCAGCCTTTACGTCTGCTGCGGCAATGTCAATAATATCCTTCAGTAATACACCTTTCCATAATACGGTTGCATCCCACCCCTCAACACAATACAAGGTTATCAGCTTTTCATAGGAAGGCAACGCCAGTACTTCGTCATATTTAAGGGTAGTTTCTTGATTTACAAGCCCAGTGATTTTCAATGTATAACTTGCAATATCAACTTCTTGAATGCCGCTGATAGAATTATCTCTCGGGCCAACGGATGGATCAAGGCGAGTTCCTTGGTAATCCCTTATCTCCAGTTCACTGTATCTGCTCTCTGTTGATTTAGAAACACCATCAACACTCCCCGGATCATCCTGATCCTGTCCACCACAACCAGTTTGAAACAAAACGATAAGAAACAACATAAAAATAGTTAAAAACCTTTTCACCACTAATCATCCCCCTTTAAATTTGTACAAGCCCATTATAAGCATCCACTGAATTTCAGAAGACCTTTTTATATATTTTCATTTTAATTCTTGCTTAGATTTCTGTCAACCCTTTATCTCTCAGGTAAGCTATTAGCTATCTTCTATCAGTTATCCACAGCTACTGATACATACTTTGTGGATAACATTAATCACAAATGAGAGATTGCAAGGACTCTCAAAAACCAAGCCCAATGTCGGATGCCTATAATGGGTTTGAAGCCCAATGTCGGATGCCTATAATGGGTTTGAAGCCCAATGTCGGATGCTTATAATGGGCTTGTTTATAATTGGCTTGTTATTAGTGACAATAATTTCAAAAAAAGTTGTTGACACACACAATAAATTATTGTATTATTAAAAAATCAAATGTTACAAATACATAAAACAAATGCATTGATGGAGAGAAGTAATCCAAAAATTCTGTCACAGTGAGCGAGGGTCAGTGGAAACCACGCACAAGAGTTTGGAGGAATAACACTCCGGAGCAGCAATCCGAAAGCTGATAATCAGTTTAACCAGAATCCAATCCATTTGGCTTCCAAAAGACCGATATCAACGTTAGTAGGTGCGACGTAAGGTGATACGTGAATTCATACAGGCTTGTTAGAGCCGATAAAGTGGTTGCAGTATGCAACAAAATAGGTGGCACCGCGGATTAGTAGCAACTATTCGTCCTATTATTTTAGAATTTCGTTCTATGATAAGGATTATAGTTGCTTTTTTATTTGGAGGTGTTATTTATGTGTTCTATTATGGGTTTAAGTACGAAAAGTGTATCTTACGAACAAGTCAAAGAGTGCTTTGACAGAACAGCTTCCCGGGGACCTGACATGTCCCGGATCATTGAAACAACGTCTGGCTATTTATGTTTTCACCGGCTAGCCATTATGGGGCTGCACCCAGAAGGAATGCAACCCTTTACATACAAAAATAATCTTGTGGTTTGCAATGGAGAGATCTATAACTTCCGTCTTTTGAAATCAAAACTAGAGAAGACACATCATTTCGTCAGCGAATCCGACTGCGAGATACTCCTGCCACTTTATGCGGAGCACGGACTAAAAATGTTTGAACTTCTCGACGCAGAATTTGCCCTGATATTATTTGACATCAAAACAGATTCACTAGTCGCCGCTCGCGATCCCATTGGCATACGTCCCCTATTTTACGGGTACCTTGCGGATGGTTCCATTACCTTTGCCAGCGAAGCAAAAAATCTGACTGGCCTTTGTCAGCGAATCATCCCTTTCCCTCCTGGGCATTATTACGCAAACGAAAAATTTCTCCAGTATTGTGACATTACAAAGGTAGAAGCATATTGTGATAACGACTTGGATGTCATATGTGATGGCATTCGCACAAGATTGATTGCAGGGATTGAAAAACGTTTGGATTCAGATGCTCCCATCGGCTTCCTGTTAAGCGGTGGATTGGATAGTAGTCTGGTTTGTTCCATTGCAACGAAATCTATAGATAAACCGATCCGAACTTTCGCCATTGGCATGGAAAAAGACGCCATCGATCTTCATTACGCCCTTGAAGTTGCAGAATATATTCAAAGCGACCATACAGAAATCATTATTTCCAGAGAAGACGTCCTCTCCGCTCTTGAGACGGTAATCAGCATTCTTGGCACCTATGACATTACCACAATCAGAGCAAGTATCGGTATGTACCTTATCAGTAAAGCAATCCATGAATCCACTGATATTCGAGTGCTTTTAACTGGTGAAATTTCCGATGAGCTTTTTGGCTATAAATATACCGATTTCGCTCCCAATCCAGAGGAATTTCAGCGTGAGTCAAAAAAACGAATTGATGAGCTCTATATGTATGACGTGCTCCGGGCAGACCGTTGCATTTCTGTGAACTCCATGGAAGCACGTGTCCCTTTTGGCGACCTGGACTTCGTCAAATATGTTATGTCCATCCATCCTAAATTAAAAGTGAACAGCTACGGTCATGGCAAATACCTTCTTCGTCGAGCTTTTGAAGGTGACTGGTTGCCACTCCCATTGCTGTATCGAGAAAAAGCGGCCTTCAGTGATGCCATGGGCCACTCCATGGTAGATGATTTAAAGGAATATGCGGAATCTCTATATACAACCACAGATTTTGAGACTAAACTGAAAAAATATAAGCATGCCACACCTTTTACCAAAGAAAGCCTGCTTTACCGAGAAATATTCGAACAATATTACCCAGGGCAATCCCATATGATAAAAGATTTCTGGATGCCAAACAAGAGCTGGGATGGCTGTAATGTTTCAGATCCCTCTGCCCGTGTTTTATCAAATTATGGCAACAGCGGCAAATAATTAAATTTTAAAGGAGGAATCAAATGGAAAAGAAATTCATATTTGTCACAGGCGGCGTTGTTTCTGGGCTTGGAAAAGGAATTACTGCTGCATCGCTAGGAAGATTACTCAAATCTAGGGGTATCAAATTAACCATGCAAAAACTTGATCCTTACCTCAACGTAGATCCAGGTACCATGAGCCCTTTCCAGCACGGGGAAGTCTTTGTGACAGAAGATGGCACGGAATCAGATCTTGACCTTGGCCATTACGAACGTTTTATAGATGAAAACCTGAACGCCAATTCAAATGTCACCACTGGAAAAGTTTACTGGACAGTACTGAATAAAGAACGCCAAGGAGAGTACTTGGGACATACCGTTCAAGTCATTCCTCATATTACAGATGAAATCAAACGTCGCATCTATCTTGCCGCAAATTCCTCAGATGCCGAGGTGATCATTGTGGAAACGGGTGGGACTGTTGGAGACATTGAAAGCCAGCCATTCCTTGAAGCAATCAGGCAGATTTCCATGGAAAAAGGGCGAAGCAACTGTCTGTTTATTCACGTCACCCTGATTCCTTGCGTACCGGGATCCCTGGAATACAAATCAAAGCCGACGCAGCATTCTGTGAAAGAATTACTGTCCATAGGCATCCAGCCTGACATTTTAATTTGCAGGAGTGACAAAAAGGTAGAGGAAGACATGAAAATGAAAATCGCCATGTTCTGCAATGTGAGACCTGACTGTGTTATAGACAATACAGACGTGGATACATTGTATGAAGCGCCATTGATGTTCGAAAAAGGTGGGCTTGGTGACAAAGTTTGCGAAAAACTTTCTTTAACCTGTAATGCGCCCGACCTAGTAGAATGGCAAGAGATGGTTTCTAGAATCAAAGGATGCAAGAAAAATATAACCATAGGCCTGGTTGGCAAATATATCAAACTCCATGACGCCTATTTATCGGTAATGGAATCCTTGTTTCACGCCGGCATTGCCAATAACGTGAAGGTTAACATCAAGTGGATTGATTCAGAAGATATTACAAAAGAAAGCGCTTCAGCCTTACTGTCCCAATGTAATGGCATCCTTGTTCCAGGTGGTTTCGGGACCAGAGGTATCGAAGGGAAAATTGAAGCTGTTTGCTTTGCTAGAGAAAACAATATCCCGTTCCTTGGGATTTGTCTTGGCATGCAAATGGCAGTGGTTGAATTTGCAAGAAATGTTCTGGATTTAAACCTGGCGAATTCAACGGAATTTGATGAGGAAACGGCTTTTCCAGTAATACATATTATGCCTAGTCAATTGGATATTACAGACAAAGGCGGTACGATGCGTCTTGGTGCATACCCTTGTCAAATTAAAGAAGGGACAAAAATGGAGGCTGCCTATAAGCAAACCTCCATCCACGAGAGACATCGTCATCGTTATGAGTTCAATAATGATTATCGGACCTTGTTTGAAAACAACGGCATGATTTTTTCAGGGCTTTCGCCTGACGAAAATCTGGTTGAATCAATCGAGCTGGAAAGCCACCCGTGGTTTGTGGCGGTTCAATATCATCCGGAATTCAAATCAAGGCCAAATATCCCTCATCCTTTATTCCGGGAATTCGTCAAGGCTGCTAGTAATGGGCTTGCAGTCTTTTGATTGCCTCATCCGTGTTAGTTTTACTTGCAAAAGCCGTCAATCGGAAGTACCCTTCTCCATTTGGTCCAAATCCTACGCCCGGGGTACCGACAATATGATATTCGCTGAGCATTTTATCAAAAAACCGCCACGAATCCATTCCCTCCGGCGTCTTTAACCAAATATATGGCGCGTTAACTCCGCCGAAAACCTGATAGCCAAGTCCCTCAAGGCAATCCTTGAGCGCCTTGGCATTTTTCATATAATAACCGATTTGTTCTTTAATCTGCGCCTGACCCAAATCCGAATAAACCGCTTCGGCCCCTCTTTGTATAATATACGGAACGCCGTTAAATTTCGTGGTCTGTCTCCTATTCCAAAGCTTATTCACCTCCACAGGCTCTCCTGCTGCTGTGTACCCCATCAATTCCTTTGGGATAACCGTATAGGCACATCTTGTCCCAGTGAACCCTGCCGTTTTGGAAAAGCTTCTAAACTCAATGGCCACTTCCCTGGCCCCTTCAATTTCATAAATGCTGTGAGGCACATCCTTTTCCTGGATATAAGCTTCATAGGCAGAATCAAATAAAATAATTGCCTGATTGGCTTTGGCATAATCCACCCATTTTTTTAATTCAGATTTTGATATGGTTGTTCCTGTAGGATTATTGGGAAAACAAAGATAGATTAGCTGCACTTTTCCTTCAGGCAATGCGGGAATAAATCCATTTTCAGAAGTACATGGCAGATAAGTAATATCGCTCCATTTGCCATCCGCTCCCAAGGTTCCAGTCCTTCCAGCCATCACATTCGTGTCTACATAAACCGGATAAACCGGATCCGTCACTGCGATTCTATTTTCAAGCCCAAATATTTCCTGGATATTCCCGGTATCGATTTTAGAACCGTCGCTGACGAAAACCTCATCCACTGCCAGATTTATTCCTCTGAACTCATAATCGAATTTAATAATTTTTTCAATCAGAAAACGATACCCCTGTTCGGGTCCGTAGCCTCTGAACGTATTTTCCGCCGCCATCTCATCAACCGCTTTGTGCATGGCTTCGATCACCGCTGGTGCCAAAGGTCTGGTGACATCTCCAATCCCCAGCCTAATTATTTTTGCCTCCGGATTTCCTTCAACAAATTCTTGAACCCTTTTCCCTATTTCAGAAAAAAGATAACTGCCCGGTAATTTCAAATAGTTTTCATTAATAATTGTCATAATTCCTCCTTTTATCAAGCCCATTATAAGCATCCGACATTGGGCTTCATTTTTTGAGAGCCCTTGCAAATGCTCATTTGTAAATTCCGTTATCCACAGGCCCCCTGTGGATAACCCCCAGATACTTCCCATATTTCTACTCTTATCTTCTCTTATCCACAATTACCCTGTGGATAACGTTTTTTCAAATCGTTGAAATTTCAACATTTTTTTCAAACCCAAGCCCAATGTCGGATGCTTATAATGGGCTTAGCGTTGCAAAATAGTCAGCTGGGGTTTCGGCACGCCGAATCAGCTGGGTCGAGCCGTCCTCTTTCAGCAAAATTTCAGCCGACCGTAATTTGCCATTATAGTTATATCCCATGGAAAATCCGTGGGCCCCTGTGTCATGAAGCACAAGCAGATCACCAATCTCAATTTCCGGAAGCATTCTATCCACTGCAAACTTGTCGTTATTCTCACAAAGACCCCCAGTTACATCATAAAGATGGTCACAAGGTTGATCCTCCTTGCCCATAACTGTAATATGATGGTAGGATCCGTACATAGCCGGGCGCATCAAATTCGCCGCACATGCATCAAGCCCCACATATTCCTTATGGGTATGTTTTTCGTGAAGCACCTTGGATACGAGACAGCCGTAAGGCCCCAACATAAATCTCCCCAGCTCCGTATAAATGGACACATCACCCATACCAGCAGGTATTAGAATTTCTTCATAAGCTTGTCGAACGCCTTCCCCAATCAGTAGGATATCTGTTGGCTTCTGTTCAGGACGATAAGGGATACCAATGCCGCCAGAAAGGTTTATAAATGTAATATGTGCACCTGTCTCCTCTTTCAACGCTACGGCCGTCTGAAAGAGTATTTTTGCCAACGCAGGGTAATACTCATTGGTGTCAGTATTGCTGGCAAGAAAGGCGTGTAGACCGAAATGTACCGCCCCCTTCTCCATCAGAATTTTGATGCCTTCTGATAGTTGTTCTCTAGTAAACCCATATTTGGCCTGGGAAGGTTTATCCATGATGGAATTGTTGATGACAAAATCTCCACCTGGATTATACCGGCAACTTATTGTTTCAGGGATTCCTGCTACCTTCTCTAGAAAATCGATATGCGTAATATCGTCAAGGTTGATGGTGGCGTTCATGGATCTTGCCAGCGCGAAGTCTTCTTCGGGGGTAACATTCGAGGTAAACATAATCTCATCCCCCTGAAACCCAACCATTTCAGCCATCAGCAGTTCCGTATAGGAAGAACAGTCCACGCCACAGCCTTCCTCTTTTAAAATTTTCAATATAGTAGGGTTCGGTGTCGCCTTAACTGCAAAATATTCCTTGAACCCTTTATTCCAAGAAAAAGCTTCTTTTAATTTTCGGGCATTTTCTCGTATTCCCTTTTCGTCATATAAGTGAAATGGCGTCGGATAATCCTCCACTATTTTATTTAATTGTTCCGCATTTACAAAAGTCTTCTTCATCTCATTTTATTTCCTTTCATTTTACCTAATCAGTTATACTATTATATTGCTTTCATATTATATTATCTCATTCCCTTTCATAATTTCAATCAGTCTAATTTCGTTTTTCATGGATTCCTTAAATAAATCCACCAGGTTTTTCTTTCGAGAATAAAGACAAGTGGAGTTCTCTCCTTCTTCAATATCACCGGTCAGCACATTGGTCGAGTCTGCAATAAGGCCGATCTGGTGATGATTCTTTTTGCCATGATACACAGTGGCGCCTTCCAAGATAAAGGGTGGATTGGTGATCAAAACCATCTTGATTCCTCTCATGATTGCTTCCTGAATATCAGAACCGATTGTTTCAAGAATCTGGTCTGAGGCCGATAAATAGACTCGCTCTTTTGCCTCTACAATCATATGTCTGGCTTTGTTCATGATCTGCGTCTCCCCTTTTATGGTAATATAGCCTTCTGCTTCTTGACGTTTTTCGGGCGCTAGCTTTATGATTTGAGCCTTAGTTTGCACCAGCCTTCTAATATGATTGTCACAGAACTCTTCCAGGGAAACCGGACTGTATTTTACCGGCTGTCCTTCCATAACAAAGGCTCCCCCTTTTTCAACAAGAGTAGAAAGAGAATTGTAAGTGTTTGAACGGGAAATACCAGTCACTTTCGCTGCTTCATACCCAGTTAAGTCGCCTTCTGTCAGTAATGCTACATAAATGGTGGCTTCCTGTCTAGTAAGATTAAGTTGCGTCATCAGTTGAATCAGTTCCATAAGATTCTCCTCGTAATTTTAGTGGTACTATTTAGGAATACTATATCAAAAGATGACGGGGTTGTCAATCCCAGCTAGGGCCTGGTGGCGCCAAATGTCGAAGAATGTCAACTTAACGCCACCAGGCCCTAGCTGAGTGGCTCCTTTTCCTTTTAGTTGTATATCGCCAGAAAAATTGTTATAATCAATCATATCTATTGAATATATATAAATCGACGCACGATTTTGTTCGAGTCGACGCGGAATTTTGTCCGAAAGGGAAAGTGCTTTTATGAATCAAAAATCAATGACTTTGAAACAAAAATTATATCAAATAATCTTTGAGGCAGATACACCCTTAGGGAAAGCTTTTGACGTGCTTTTAATTATTTTCATCCTATTCAGCTGCCTAATTGTATTATTAGATAGCATTGAAAG
>JBBRXC010000049.1:0-11057 GCA_038248745.1 Peptostreptococcales bacterium
ATATCAGTTTGTTTAAAGCCTTTTTCGCCAAAATAGATGCCACCTGTTAATTCTCTCACAACGACGATATCTAGGCCGCCTGCAACAATCTCCGGTTTTAAGGGGCAAGCTTCTGACAGCTCTTCAAAAAGGATAGCCGGTCTGATGTTCGCAAACAGACCAAGTTCTTTGCGAAGACCAAGCAGTGCTCTCTCCGGTCTTTGATCGCCCGGTAGGACATCCCATTTCCAGCCGCCAACGGCGCCTAGAAGCACAGCATCACTTGATTTGCAGACAGTTATTGTTTCTTCTGGCAAACATTCTCCAGTGGCATCAATGGCGGCACCGCCAGCAAGGACTGTTTTGCATTCAAAATGATGGTCATATACCTGACCAATTTTATCTAAAACTCGAACCGCTTGTTGCACAACATCTGGACCAATGCCATCTCCTGGAACAAGCGCTAATTTAATATTCATCTTTTATTCTCCTTGATTACTTATAATATTGAACGAAGTAGCCCGCCCTGATCCATAATATCTTTGATAAAATCGGGAAATGGCAATGCTTGATAGCGCTCGTTTTTTGTCATGTTGATTATTATTCCACTATCAAAGTTGATTGAAATTTCATCTCCGTCTGAAATTTTTTCACTTGCTTCAGCACATTCCAATATGGGTAGGCCGATGTTTATTGCATTGCGATAGAATATGCGGGCAAAGGTTTTAGCGATGACACAGTCTATGCCGGCTTCTTTAATGGCAATTGGCGCATGCTCTCTTGAAGAACCACATCCAAAGTTGAAACCGCCCACCATCACATCTCCTTGTTTCACTTTTTTTATGAAATCCACATCGATGTCTTCCATACAGTGAGCAGCCAGCTCCTTGTGATTGGATGTGTTTAAATATCTTGCAGGAATGATGACATCTGTATCCACATTATCCCCGTATTTATGTACAAAGCCTTTTGCTTCCATTAGTTAACCTCCTCTGGTCCGCTGAGCTTGCCCGTGATAGCAGAGGCTGCAGCAACAGCCGGGCTTGCTAGGTAAACTTCTGATTTTACATGTCCCATTCTTCCAACGAAATTTCTGTTTGTTGTTGCAACACAACGCTCTTCAGCCGCAAGTATTCCCATATGGCCTCCCAAACATGGTCCGCAGGTGGGTGTTGAAACAACACAACCAGCATCGATGAAAATTTCAAGGTAGCCAAGTTTGATGGATTCCTTATAAATCTGCTGCGTTGCAGGAATGATGATTGCTCTCACATCTCGATGCACATGCTTGCCCTTCAGGATGTCGGCTGCGATAGCCATATCTGAAAGCCTCCCATTGGTACAGGAACCTATGACAACTTGGTGGATGGGAATATCTCCTACTTGATCAATGGTTCTAGTGTTGTCTGGCAGATGTGGAAAAGAGACAGTAGGTCTGATTTCGCTTAAATCAATAGTAATAGTTTTGGTGTAAACAGCATCAGGATCTGGCGCAAAAACTTTATATGGTCTGTTTACTCTTGCGTCAAGATAGGATGTTGTGATTTCATCAACCATAAATATGCCATTTTTAGCACCTGCTTCAATGGCCATATTTGCCATGCATAACCGGTCGTCGATGGACAGGTTAATTAAACCTTCACCCATAAATTCCATGGATTGATAAAGTGCACCATCAACGCCAATCATACCAATGATATGCAGAATGACGTCCTTGCCGCTTACATTTTTTGAAAGTTTGCCAGTAATGTTGAATTGAATGGCTTCTGGAACCTTAAACCAGGCTTCTCCTGTTGCCATGCCTGCAGCCATATCGGTACTTCCTACACCTGTTGAAAAAGCGCCAAGAGCCCCATACGTACAAGTATGAGAGTCGGCCCCAATAATGCAGTCGCCGGCAGCTACAATGCCCTTTTCAGGGAGAAGGGCATGCTCAATGCCCATAGCCCCAACATCATAGAAGTGATCTAAATCAAAATGCCTTGCAAAAGTGCGGCATTGCACACATTGTTCAGCGGCCTTGATATCCTTGTTTGGGGTAAAGTGGTCCATGACCATAGAAATTTTGCTTTTGTCAAAGATCTGGCTGAATCCCGCTTTCTCAAACTCATTTATTGCAACTGGAGAGGTAATGTCATTACCAAGCACCATATCCAACTTGGCCCGTATCAGTTGGCCGGCGACCACCTGTTCAAGCCCAGCATGGGCAGCTAGTATTTTTTGTGTCATTGTCATTCCCATATTTTAAATCTCCTTATTTTTCTATAAATGGTACGATTTTGTTCATTCTGTTTATCGCACATACCAAGGCATTCACCGAAGCATAGATAATATCCTTATGTGTTCCTACGCCCCAATGTATTCGGCCATTTCTATCTGCTATGGCAACGTAGGCAACTGCGGTAGAATCGGATTCTGTTTCAAGGGCATGTTCGGTATAGGTAACGAAGGTATATTCCATATTGTAAGGCCCATTCATCAAGGCCTTTCTGGTGGCGTCAAGTCTTCCGTTGCCATGCCCTTGAAGCTGGTATATGTCTCCGTTAATATTTGCAACGACTGTGGTATTAAAGCTTACATCCTTACTGCTTGTGCTAGCAGGGTCTTTCTGAAAGGTAATATCTGTAATATCAATTGGATCAAAGCGGTTGATGTATTCCTCATTGAAAATGTGAAACACTTTGGCAGGCGCCAGTTCTTGGTGGGTTTTATCAGAGTAATCCTTGATAAAGTAACCAACTTCTTCTTTCATCGCTCTTGGGATGTCATAACCATAATTATTTTCAAGAATGTATGCAACCCCTCCCTTGCCTGACTGACTATTAATTCTAATCACATCGGCTTCATATTCCCGACCCACATCGTGAGGATCTATAGGAAGGTAAGGCACACTCCAGGTGCTCAACCCCTTGTCTTCATGCCACTTCATTCCCTTGGCGATGGCATCCTGATGTGAACCTGAAAAAGCTGCGAAAACCAGACTGCCACCATAAGGCTGACGCGGATGAACGGCAAGATTTGTAAATCTCTCATAGGTTTCTACGATGTAAGGCATATTAGAAAAATCCAAGCCGGTTGAAACGCCATGGCAGAACATATTCATCGCAACTGTTATAATGTCAACATTTCCGGTACGTTCCCCATTGCCAAAAAGGGTTCCTTCCACTCTGTCTGCACCAGCAAGAAGGCCAAGCTCAGTATCTGCTACAGCTGTGCCTCGGTCGTTGTGGGGATGCAAAGAAACAATGACGTTTTCCCTGTCGTGCAGGTTGTCGCTCATATATTCAATTTGCGTAGCATACACGTGAGGCATGGACATAGCGACAGTTGCAGGAAGGTTTATGATCACTTTTTTATCCGCAGTCGGCTTCCAGATATCTATGACATCATTGCAAATGCTTAACGCAAATTCCATTTCAGTCCCGGTAAAACTTTCAGGTGAGTATTCAAACCGAAAGTTGGTCTCAGGCATGCCTGCAGCATATTTGTTAAATAGAGTAGCGCCCTCCTTGGCGATCTCTGAAATTTCATCTTTGCTCATTCGAAAAACCTGCTCTCTTTGGGCAAGAGAAGTGGAGTTATATAAGTGAACAATAGCCTTTTTTATTCCTCTTAAAGATTCAAAAGTCTTTTCTATTATATGTTCTCTTGATTGGGTTAATACCTGAACTGTAACATCATCAGGAATTAAATCTTTTTCAATCAATGTTCGAAGCAAAGCATATTCAGTTTCTGAAGCGGCTGGGAATCCCACTTCAATTTCCTTAAAGCCTAGACTCACAAGGAACTGAAAAAACTCTAATTTTTCTTCTAGATTCATAGGAACGATCAGTGCTTGATTTCCATCTCTCAGATCAACGCTACACCAGATAGGTGTTTTTTCGACCCTGTCTTTGGTAACCCATTTTGTGGTTGGATTGGGTGGCATAAAATAGCCCACCTTGTATTTGATGTGATTTTTCATAGTTTTGCCCTTTCCTGTAAAAAAATAAGCCGCCGTCCATTGTGCTTTTTGCACAAGAGACGAAGGCTTAATAGTTGCTTCCGCGGTACCACTCTTATTGGTATTATAAAATACCCACTCATTTTACTTGCTCCAGGGTGAGATGTCTATAAGTTGTATGTAATCTTTCACCAACCGATTACTCTCTGAAATACAATAATATAGCTTATTCCTATCATAGCAATTCATATTTAAATAATGTATACTACTAATATAATGGACGAAATAGAAGTTGTCAACAAAAAGTTGTAGAAATATACTAACAAATTATATATTTTTTGTGAATAGGCACAAAAAAGATTGACTTTTTTAGGTGAGAAGGTATAATAAAAATGATATCTATTAGCTTGGGTTTTAAATTTTTTAAACCAATTATAAAAAGGAAGATATAATGATGAAGATGACAGGCGCAGAAATGGTTGCAGAAGTTTTATTGGAGCAAGGGGTGGACACGGTATTTGGTTACCCTGGTGGTGCTGCTTTAAATGTTTATGATGCTTTATACAAATATAAGGGAAAAATTAGGCACATTCTTACAGCACACGAACAAGGCGCAGCACATGCAGCAGACGGGTATGCAAGGGCAACTGGAAAAGTTGGTGTTGTTATGGCAACCAGCGGACCTGGTGCGTGCAACCTTGTAACAGGAATCGCAACCGCATTTATGGATAGTATTCCACTGGTTGCAATTACATCAAATGTGGCAGGTGAGTTAATTGGTAGAGATGCTTTTCAGGAAATATATATTACAGGAGTAACCCTTCCGATCACGAAGCATAATTTTTTTGTCAACGATATAAAGGATTTACCTGATGCATTAAGACAGGCCTTTAGAATTGCTCAATCAGGAAGAAAAGGACCCGTTCTGGTTGATATTACAAAAGATGCTTCAGGTATGATGGGGAACTATGAGCCAAAGGCAGTTTATCCAATAAAAGAATTGCCACAAGTAGACGAGGCGGCACTAGTTGAAATTGCTCATTTAATAAATAAAGCGAAACAGCCAATGGTTTATTATGGTGGGGGTGTTGCGGCTTCAGATGGGGGACCTGCTTTGAGGGAACTTCTTGAAAAAGCCGACATGCCGGGAGCTTATACCATTATGGCAGCTGGCATTTTAGGATATGAGGAGAAGAGAAACCTTGGACTTATTGGTATGCATGGAAATGTTTCTTCAAATAAAGCAGTGGATCAGGCAGATCTGATTCTTGCCCTAGGGACACGTTTTAGCGATAGAGTCGCTCAGAACATGAAGAAGTTTGGCAGTAAGGCAACCATCGTTCAGGTGGATATAGATGATAGCGAAATAAACAAAAATGTTATGGTGGAAAAAAGTCTTGTTTGTGATGTAAATGATTTTTTAGTTAAGATTCTTCCTTTAATAGATAAAAAGGAAAGACCGGACTGGTTTGAAAAAATAAATACATGGAAAGAAAATGCATATAAGCCGGTTGATGATGACTCTCGTTTAAAGCCACATCAGCTGATTGAAAAAATATGTTCCATGACAGAAGAAGATGCTATTTATGTGACAGATGTGGGTCAGCATCAGATTTGGTCTGCCCAGTTCATTAAACATGTGAATCCAAAATCTTTTCTTACCAGTGGCGGGCTTGGAACCATGGGATTTGGATACGGTGCAGCCATCGGTGCAAAAATAGCCTGCCCAGAAAAACGGGTGATTCACATTACTGGGGATGGTTCATTCCACATGAATATGAATGAGGCTTGTACAACAGTTACCAATAATCTGCCGATCATATCGGTCATATTTAATAATAAGGTGTTAGGGATGGTCTATCAGTGGCAGGCTGCTTTTTACGGAAAAAGATATTCAGAGACTACAGTAGAGAGAAAAACGGATTATGTGAAGGTGGCGGAAGGATTTGGCGCAACAGGATACAGGGCCACAAACCTTGCAGAGTTCGAAAAGGTTTTTGCCAAAGCCCTGAAAGATGAAGGACCTGTTTGGATAGATTGTTTGATTGATAAAGAAGAAAAAGTTCTTCCTATGATACCAAATGGTGGTACTGTAGATGATATGATTCTAGGTTAGGGGTGAGGGCTATGACACTTAAGAAAGAAATAATAAGTATTTTGGTTGACAACCAGTTCAATGTACTTAGCAGAATCAGCAGTTTAATTGGTAGAAGAGGGTTTAACATTGATACCATTACAGCATCAGCTACTCAAAATCCCGATATTACAAGAATTACCATAGGTTTTACGGGAAATGAGCAGTCGTTATCCCAGATTTTAACCCAGATGGCCAAGTTGGAAATTGTAAGGGAAATATATGTGCTGGACCCCAATGAAAGTGTTTTTCGAGAGTTGTTGCTGATTAAATTAAAGGCAGGTAAGGCAGATAGAGTTGACATTATTGAAATTGTAGACATTTATAGAGCGAAAATAATCGATCTATCACAAAACAGCATGATCATTGAACTGACTGGCACCCCTGAAAAAATTGATGGATTTATGAAAATGTTAGATTGTTATGAAATGGTTGAGTTTTGTAGAACGGGAGTAACAGGCATCCACAGAGGTGTCCGTGAATATACCCGTTTTGAAGACTAGGCGAGAACATAAATGGAATTTTGAAATTATCAAACATCGGAAAAGTAAAATGGACTAAAATGCAGAAGAAAAGAAAGAGGAGAAAAAATGATCACAAAGTATTATGACACAGATTGCAATCTGGGACTTTTAAAAGGGAAGAAAGTAGCTATTATAGGGTTTGGCAGCCAGGGGCATGCCCATGCGCAGAACTTGATGGAAAGCGGCGTTGATGTTGTTGTCGGTCTGAGAAAAGATTCGGCAAGCTGGAAAAAAGCAACAGAAGCTGGTTTGAAAGTTGCAGAGGTTGAAGATGCAGCAGCAGCTGGGGATTTTGTAATGATGTTGGTGCCGGATGAAACGGCAGCAATCATTTATAACAAACAAGTGGCAAAACATATGAAGGAAGGCGATGTCCTTATGTTTGCCCATGGTTTTAATATTCATTACAACCAAATTCAACCTGCAGAATATCTTGATGTGATCATGGTTGCGCCTAAAGGGCCTGGCCATACGGTTAGAACTCAGTATCTTGAAGGAAAAGGCGTTCCAAGCTTAATTGCTATCTATCAGGATAAGTCGGGAAAGGCAAAAGATTATGCACTTGCATATGCTTGTGGAATTGGCGCTGGAAGAGCTGGAATTCTTGAAACATCTTTTAAAGAAGAAACAGAGACGGATTTATTTGGAGAACAGGCCGTTCTATGTGGCGGTGTTACAGAATTGATGAAGGCTGGATTTGACACATTAGTGGAAGCTGGTTATGAACCTGAAATGGCGTATTTTGAATGTGTTCATGAAATGAAACTGATCGTTGATTTAATTAACAGCGGCGGATTTGAAATGATGAGATATTCCGTTTCAAATACTGCTGAATACGGCGACTATGTAACAGGAAAGAGAATCATTACGGATGAAACAAGAAAAGAAATGAAAAAGGTTCTTCATGAAATTCAAGACGGGACCTTCGCCAGCAAGTTTGTTGTAGAAATGAACCATGCGAATAAAGCAAGTTTTCTTGCAACAAGAAGAATGGAATCAGAACACCTTCTTTGTAAAGTTGGCCAAGATTTAAGAAAAATGATGAGCTGGTTAAAGAAGTAACCAAGCCCATTATAAGCAGCCTAGAATGGGCTTGCTTTTAGGAACGGTGAAAACCAATTTCAGGAGAACCCTACGGGAATAGAAAATTAGAAAACGGGCGGGCATTAGCCCGTCTGTTTTAAACTATATTATACTATGTTTGAAAAGGAGATCGATGATGGGATTAAGAAGCGCAAAGGTTACGCAAGGATTAGAACGGGCCCCAATGAGGTCGCTGTTTTATGCAATGGGTTATACAGAAGAAGAATTGAACAGGCCATTGATCGGTGTTGTTTCGGCACATAGTGAAATAGTGCCCGGTCATATTAACTTGGATAAAATAGCTGAGGCTGTGAAGGCTGGAGTCAGAATGGCAGGAGGAACCCCAATACTTGTTCCGTCAATAGGTGTTTGTGATGGGATAGCCATGGGCCATGAAGGGATGAACTATAGTCTGCCAAGTCGGGAACTTATTTGCGACAGTGTTGAAACCATGGCAATGGCACATTGTTTTGATGGACTTGTGTTGGTGCCCAACTGCGATAAAATTGTACCTGGCATGGTAATGGCAGCCGTCAGACTGAATATTCCTGCAGTGGTTGTTTCAGGAGGGCCTATGCTTCCTGGCAAGTCTGATGAATCAGCCCTTAGCCTTTCCGATACCTTCGAAGCGGTTGGTGCTAGAAAAGCTGGATTGATTAATGACGAGGAATTAATGGAAGTTGAGAAAAATTCATGCCCTGGCTGTGGCTCCTGTTCAGGAATGTTTACGGCAAACAGCATGAACTGCCTTTGTGAAGCGATAGGCATTGCGCTTCCAGGTAATGGAACTATTCCAGCGGTTTACAGTGGAAGAATAGCTCTTGCTAAAAAAGCGGGAATGGCAATTATGAATCTGGTGGAAAAAGACATCAAAGCGAGAGATATTATTAATGAAAAATCCATTAGAAATGCCCTTGCCTGTGATATGGCTTTGGGCTGCTCTTCAAACAGCGTCCTTCATCTTCTTGCAATAGCAAATGAAGCTGGTGTTAAACTTGATTTGGAAATATTTAACGAAGTAAGCGGAAAAGTTCCTAACCTGTGCCATTTAGCACCGGTTGGGGGAACCCACATGCAAGATTTGTATTTTGCCGGCGGCGTTTCCGCGGTACAATCAGAGCTGGTAAAAAGGGACCTGATTGATACCAGTTTAATCACCGCAACAGGAAAAACTGTGGGAGAAAACATTGAAGGCATTTATGTAAAAAATTATGATATTATCAGGCCAATTGACAATCCATATAGCGAAACAGGTGGAATAGCAATTCTTTGGGGTAATATAGCCGTAGATGGTTGTGTGGTAAAAAGAAGTGCTGTCGCGCCAGAAATGTTGATCCATTCCGGACCAGCAAGAGTATTTGACAGTGAAGAAGAAAGCATAGAAGCTATTTTTGCAGGGAAAATTGTTCCGGGGGATGTGGTCGTCATTCGATATGAAGGCCCTAAGGGAGGACCTGGAATGAGAGAGATGCTAGGACCTACCAGTGCGCTGGCTGGAATGCAGCTTGACACAAAGGTTGCGCTTATTACGGATGGTCGATTTAGCGGAGCAAGCAAGGGAGCTTCACTTGGCCATGTAAGCCCAGAAGCTGCAGCAGGTGGAGCCATAGGATTGATTGAAGAAGGGGATATAATTGAAATTAATATTCCTGAATCTAAAATCAATGCATTGGTCAGTGCAGCAGAATTTGAAAAGAGAAAAGCCGCCTATATTCCTCATGAACCAAAAGTGAAAACGGGATGGATTGCACGGTATGCCAGAATGGTGTCTTCCGCCAAAACAGGGGCTGTTTTAGAATAAGGAGACTAACTATTAGAAGTCAATAGGTTTTTTTAAAAAAATCACATTTAAAGATGATCATAGTTAATAGACCTTTCAAAAGGACATTTTAAAAAGCTCACGGTAAGCATATGGTTAACTGTCACTACATCAGTTAACGAAGCATTGAAGCATCAAATGGAATATTTTTTGTTTCCAGTATGTAAATTACACGAATTAGTTTTTTTGCTACATGACTTAAGGCTACCCTGTGAGGTTTTCCCTCACGCCGTTTTTTATGATAATATTCTGCAAATACCATGTTGTACATGATGAGGGGCATAGTGCAGTTCATAAGAACATAGCGTAGCTGAGAGGAACCACGTTTAACCATTTTCCCATGAAATTCCATAGTACCAGATTGATAGTATCCCGGTTCTAATCCAGCGAAAGAAAGCATCTGAGAAGGTGATGAAAACCTATTAATGTCGCCATATTCTGAAGAAATAACGGCAGCAGAAATAGGACCAATCCCAGGAATGGTTAATGACTGTGGATTCAATTCAGTAATCAGAGAGATAATCTCTTTTTCCAGATTTTCCACTTCAGAATTAGCTAAACGATAGAGATTAAGAATACTGATTAACTGTATTTCGAATAGTTCATTGGAATCACCAACTGTATTCAAAGCAAGATCTCTTAACGCAATAAAGCGTTGCATAGAAAACTTGCCCCGAGAAATACAGCGGATAGCATCATAAGAAGCAGCATTCATTCGAGATATCCGCTGCGGAGTATGATACTTCTCGAGGATAAACAAAGCGGTTTGTGAAAACTTCTCTTTAAAGAAAGGTTTGAACTCAGGGAAAATATGATCAAGAACATTAGTAAGCTTCACCATGTAAAGACTACGTTGACGAACAATGGTGTCACGTAATCTGGTTAATGACTTTAAGGAATAGGTATGATAAAATCCAATTGGGTAGGGTTTGTAATCAACCGTCATAAGCCATTGAGCTATTGAATAAGCATCAATAGAATCATTTTTGGTTTTCCTCAAAGTCTGTGAATGAATATACTTGCTGATTAAGGCAGGGTTTGATTCCATAAAGCTGTAGTGGGCGTTCTCAAGGAATCGTTTCAGATTAGATGTGTAATGACCAGTTGCTTCAAACCCTATTTTTATTTCACTGGAATGATCCAATGATTCAAGGGTAGAAAGAAGTAACGCAAACCCATCGTGAGAGTTGGCAATCACAAGGTCATTAACAATTACTTCACCTAATTCATTTAGGATAAAGCAATCATGTTTGTACTTCGAAACATCAATACCGACAAAGTACATGGTAGATACCTCCTTTATAAAATAATTTTTAGCACTGTTGTTTATCCACAGGGAGTCCGACCGTGTAATCTCGAAAAATGAAACGTCAAGGCGTTAACTAACTAATTACCAGTGAAGACGAAAAGCTGTGGTTTGAGTCTCCTTAAAACAGTCAAAGCTGTAGGAAAATAGGTACAAATCCACAGTGCTTAACTTATTATAACGAAGCAAATGAGCTTGCGATATAAACAATGAAAAGAAAGGAAAATATAATCCGATTATCAAATAAAAGGATAATTGAATTATACGAG
>JBBRXC010000050.1:0-11024 GCA_038248745.1 Peptostreptococcales bacterium
AAAAAGTTCTCTATCAACGCAAACGGTAGCTTTTTCCCATTACAATCATCTTTCTGCTCAATTACCTTTGGATGCCAAAACGGGTCAATTGGTAGATGGCGGTGTAAAAGAGCAGGCTGGCCAGTGCTTAAAGAATATTAAAGAAATTGTAGAAAGCATCGACCACGTTATGGAAGATGTAGTAAAGGTAAATATATTCCTTAAAAATATTGAAGATATTGATGCTGTAAACCAAGTTTACACAACATTCTTCCCGAACGGTGTTCCTGCACGAAGAACAATTGGCGTAGCAGCGTTACCTAAAGATGCTTTAATCCAAATCGATGTCGTTGTAGCAAACGAAGAAGGAACACCTCCAAGAGTATAACGGGAATTTGATCGTAAATACTTTTTTAAACAACGTTGATGAAAAAATTTATACTTAATGCCCTATTCGAATTGGAAAGCGCAAAAAACATGACTGCTTTTTGCGCTTTTCTACTTTCGGATCTATCACTTCTTACTTTCGGTACATGTCCAATAGGTCACTGAACCTGGGGGCACAGTGAACAATCCATTTCCATCTTGATCAATAGCAATTGCTTCATTCTTGCCGCTTAGGTCTTTGTATGTCTTGTGGGCGTATTCATTTCCAACATTAATCGTCATCTCGCCAGCATCTCCGGTGGATATTAAAACCACAAGCTTATTGGGATGATCCTCGTTTCCGTGGCGAATCCAACCAATTAATTTCTGGTCTGAAAAATAATCCTGCTGGTCACCCCAAGCATAATTTTGCCGGGCCATAAGCATTGTCTCAATCTGAGGGCCGATTCCATTATAGTCACTACCGTGTATTCCTGCATAATCCCCCCAAAAGACACACGGATATCCGTCTTTTCTCAAGAGAATCAACGAATAGGCTATTTCTTTAAACCACGGCGCCACCGAGCTTTGCAGTGCTTGATTAGGCTGAGAGTCATGATTATCCACAAACGTGACCGCCTGTTTTGGCTTTTCAGCCACCAGTGTTCCGTCAAAAATCTGGCGCATATCAAATTCAGGATTTTTTGAAGCCTCGTAAAAATTGAAGTGAAGGGGAACGTCAAACAGATCTACGCTGTAATCGGTCTGTTCGAGAAAATAGTCCATGGTTCCCGCATCATCTTTCCAATACTCGCCGACAAAATAAAATTCGGGATGCTTATGTAATATATATTTTGAAAGGTTATCGATAAAAACTCTAGACATGTGTTTTAACGCATCATATCGGAAACCATCGTAGTGTAACTCGTCAATCATGAAATCAGAAACTTTTTCCAGTTCAGTCACCACATCTGGATGCGCGCTGTCTATATTAGCGCTCATAAGATAATTAAAATTTCCCATTTCTTTATCCGTATCTGTTGACCAGTTCTTATTTTCTCCGATAATCCGAAAGATGCCACTTTCCTTGGCCTTTTCATCGTAATCTACCCCATTAAAATGGATAAAATGCCACTCAAAATTAGAATACTTGCCGCCTCTTCCTGGAAACGAAAATCCCGTCCATCCATCTATATCATATTCCTTGCTGATTTGCTCCGTACGATTTTCGGGATTGACTCTGACCGCTTTAAAGGTCTCGACAAAATCTGCTCCAATCTTGTGATTAAAAACCATGTCGGCATAGACTTCCATCTTATGTTGGTGGAATGTATTGATACAAAGTACCAGTTCGTCTTTGGTACCGTATTTTGTGCAAACGGTGCCTTTCTGGTCGAACTCTCCTAAATCCCAGAAATCATAGTTGCCATAACCCACATCACCACTGTCATACCCCTTGGCTGCAGGAGGCATCCATACGCCTGTAATTCCTAATTTTGATAGCTTTTCCGCTTTGTTCTTCAGTTTTTTATATAAGGTGCCATCTGCTGGCAAATTCCACTCAAAAACTTGTATCATGACGCCGTTTTTCATACGCTGTATCCTTCTTTCTTTCCTAAGCTTAGGATTCTTAATCTATTTCTTAACTACAGGGTTAGTATATAGGAAAATGAAGAATAGTAAAACAAATCTTATTGGGAATTCGTATTTGGTTAGGTTGTTTTAGACAAACCTGCTCAATTATGATAAAGTAATATTATAAAATTATTACTAAATCAGAATTTCAAAATGAGGTAAACAATGCTTAAGACGGGTAAGTTGGACAGCCAGATGTTAAAAGACATCGTTTTTAAGAATATTAAATTTAAAAGAGAAGAAGTTCTTACAAGGGCAGGAATAGGCGAGGATTGCGCAGTAATAGACTTTGGTGAATATGAATGCATTATGTCGACAGATCCTATAACGGCGGCCATCAGCGAAATAGGAAAGCTTGCTGTACATATTTCTTGCAACGACATAGCGTCCAACGGCATTGAACCTTTAGGGATTATGCTTGCTGTCATGCTTCCGGTGGGTACGACTGAGAAGGAAATAGAGGAAATGATGCGACAGGCAGGGGAAGCTTCTGAAGAGCTTGGCGTTGAAATAATTGGCGGACATACGGAAATCACGCCGGCGGTAAATACCCCGGTTATTGTTTCGACAGCCATTGGACGGGGATTAAAAGGGCAATCTCAACTTGCTGAAACGATGAAGCCAGGCAATATGATCTTCATGACAAAAGAGGCGGGGATTGAGGGCACTGGAATAATCGCCAATGACAAGGAAGAAAAATTAAAGGGCGTGTTAACAACAGAAGAAATAAAGCAGGCAAAGGAAATGCTTCTACAGGTAAGCGTTGTGAAAGAAGGGGTAATAGCTGGTTCCATAGGTACCAATGGCATGCATGACATTACCGAGGGAGGCATCTTGGGGGCTGTCTGGGAAATGTGTCAGATTGCGGATCTTGGCGCTGAAATCTGGGAAGAAAAAATCCCGGTTTCGCAGGTGACGGCTAAAATCTGCAGTTTTTTTAAGATTGACTATTTAAGACTGATCTCCAGCGGATCCATGCTGATTGTTGTTGAAGAGGCAAAAAAACTAGAATTAGAAGAAAAATTAGAGAATGCCGGAATAAAGGTAACGGGGATCGGCAAAATCAAAAATTTGAAAGATGGAGTAAACATTGTTAAAGGCGGAAAAAGTCTTAAAATTGAGCCCCCTAAGGCAGATGAACTATACAAAATCATTGACTTTGAAAGATAATGCTTATATAATGTGAACATGTGAAATTGCCTTTTAGTAGCTTCGCTTGGTATGGTTTGGGTCCTGCGCAATGAGAATCTGCGAACCTTGTCAGGTCCGGAAGGAAGCAGCAATAAGTGGAAGCTCTTATGTGCCGCAGACAAGCCTTCTCCTTCACCTTGCGAAGCTACTAAAGGGCAATTTTTTTTTAGGGGGTAAATATGTACAAAGCATTATACAGGGCTTACAGACCGGAAACGTTTGAAAACCTTTTAGGGCAGGAACATATCATTAAAATATTAAAAAATCAGATAGAGACTGGCACGACAAGCCATGCCTATTTGTTCTGTGGCACCAGAGGTACAGGAAAGACTACTGTTGCGAGAATACTTGCAAAAGCACTTAACTGTTCAGAAGAAGGTGAAAAACCGTGTGGCGTCTGTCAAAGCTGCCAAGACATAAGAGATGGCGTTTATATGGACGTCATTGAAATAGATGCTGCATCAAACAATGGTGTTGATAATATCAGAGAGCTGAAAGAAAGTGTAAAGTACCCGCCAGTATTGGGGAGAAACAAGGTTTATATTATTGATGAGGTCCATATGCTTTCGCAGGGAGCTTTTAATGCTTTATTGAAAACCCTTGAGGAACCACCGGAGTATGTGACATTCATATTGGCAACGACGGAAGTTCACAAGTTGCCGGCAACTATTCTGTCCAGATGTTTAAGGCTTGATTTCAGGAGGGTTTCCGAAGCGAAATTAAGGCAAGGCATAAAAAATATCTGCATAGACTTAGAGGTGAATGCCTCTGATGCGGCAATTGGCATTATTGCAGCAAATGCAGACGGATCTGTCCGAGATGGTTTGAGTATTTTAGATCAGTGTATTTCTGCAGGGAATTCAGAAATTTCTAGAGAGGATGTTCTTGAATATTTGGGGACGCCAGGAGAAGAAACTTTTATTGAAATCACCGATTTTGTTATTAACAAGAATGCTGGGGAAGCCTTATTACTGTTAGATGGTATTCTCTCGGAAGGTAAAGAAGTTCGTCAGTTTATGAAGGATTGGGTCGCGCATTACAGGAATTTGATGCTTGCAAAATTTATGAAAAAACCGGAAGAATTGCTGAATATGTCTTGTGAAAACGTTGGTCGGATTCGAGAACAAAGTGACAGAATTGATATGTCGGAAATTAACGAAGGCATTATGCAGCTGGCAAAAACAATAAATGATGCAAGATGGACAACACAACCAAGAATATTACTTGAGCTATGCATCGTTAATCTGGCATATAACACCGGGGTTCAAATGCAAAAACCGGCAGGAGAACAAGTTCAAAAGTCAAAGGCGGTGCAGGTGCAACTTCCAAAGAATAACCAGCCTGAATTGGATAAAAACCTAAATTCAAAAGAGTGTAATGCTGATTTGGATTCTCTCTGGCATAAAATATTTGAAGATGGAGAAGCAGTCAAAGGAAGTTTTAATTTGATTAGAACGGGGACAACGCTTAAAGAAATAAATGATGTTGTTTTTAAAATAGAAGCAATCACTGAAATTAAAAGAAATTATGTGATGGATAATAAATCAGGGCTTGAACATCTTATGGAAAAACATACGGGTAAAAAGAGAATGCTAGAATGTTGCATTCCCGGTGGTGAAAAAATCCACGAAAATAGTAATAGAGCAGAAGAACAGAAGGCGAATATCGAAAATAAATTTGGTATCAGCATAGAAATAGAATAAAGAAATTCGGGAGGATTGTGATGGGAAAAGGTATGAGAGCTGGTAAAAAACCTGGAGGCGGGAGCAGCGCTGGCGCTGGGAATGTTCAAAAGCAAATGCAGCAAATGCAGGTAATGCAGAAAAAAATGGAAGAAGTCCAGGCTGAAGTGGATCAAATGGAAACCACTGCTACAGCAGGAGGTGGAGCTATTTCGGTGACGGTAAACGGAACAAAACAACTCACTAAAATTGAAATAAAACCTGACGTAATTGATCTAGATGATCTGGAAATGCTTCAGGATTTAATTATGGTGGCAACCAATGAAGCGCTTAGGCAAATGGAAGAAATTTCAAGCAACGAAATGAACAAACTGACAGGTGGATTTAATATTCCAGGAATGATGTAATGAAATATTATGCAAAGCCGTTAAATAAATTAATTGGTGAACTTTCTAAGTTGCAGGGCATAGGAAATAAAACAGCCCAGCGGCTCGCATTTAATCTTTTGGCCGTTGATAAAAGTGAAGCGTTGGCCCTTGCCCATGCAATCATTGACGCAAGGGAAAATATGAGCTACTGCTCTGAATGTGGAAATCTGACAGATCAGGATCCTTGTTTAATTTGTAAGGATACGCAAAGGAACAAAGAAATTATTTGTGTTGTTGAAAGCCCCAAAGATGTAGCGGCCATAGAACGGATGAGAGAATTCAAAGGACAATATCATGTTCTTCATGGGGCTATTTCTCCTATGGATGGAATTGGGCCTGAAGACATTAATTTAAAAGCATTGATAATAAGACTGCAGAACTCAGACGTGAAGGAAATAATTCTTGCCACAAACCCTAATATCGAAGGGGAAGCTACTGCGATGTACATCGCTAGACTTGTGAAACCTTCAGGGATAAAGGTGACAAGGATTGCCCACGGCGTTCCGGTTGGTGGAGACCTTGACTATGCAGATGAAATAACTTTATCAAAAGCAATGGAGGGAAGAAGAGAGCTATAAAAATCTTGACTTCCTTTATTTTTTGTTATAAAATATTCTCGTGCTTTACAGAATTAAAGTGTTATGTTAAATTATCAAAAGGTCATCAAAAAAATCATCAAAAAATCATCATCAAAAAAAATCATCATCGAAAAAAATCATCATCGAAAAGAACGTCATCAAAAATCATCAAAAATGTCATACGAATTAATAAGCAATCATAATTACTAGAAGATGAAATTATTTTATTTACTACAAATTTGGTCGCACTTTTTTCTGCACAAGCCTATTCTAATCATAGTTATATGTGAGAAAATGGAGGGAAAAAAATGACAGATCAAACGAAAAAAGTTGTTGAAAATGTTGAAGAACGGACGTTAGCTCGTGGGATTCAACCATGGCATGTTTCTTTAATCGCGTTGGGAGGAATCATCGGTTCCTGCTACTTCCTTGGATTAGGGTTAACCTTTTCTGAAATGGGTCCGGGAGCAGTGCTGATTGCCTACTCCATAGCCGGACTTACAATTTATGGCGTAATGCAGTCTTTCATGGAACTTTTAGTAAATATTCCAAGAAGAGGATCGTTCGTATCGTATACCAGAGAATTTTTGGGGGATACCGCCTCTGCAGGCATTGGATGGGCATTTTGGGCGAACTGGGTTGCATACATTCCATCAGAAGCATTAGCAAGCGCTGTATTTATGAATTATTTCTTAACGCTACCTTTTGAAAATGAAATGTGGAGCACCTTTGTTTGGGGGATTATTTCATTAGCCTTATTAACCGCAGTTAACCTTTATCATGTTAAATGGTTTGGACATATTGAGTCAGTAATGGCCATCATAAAAATCCTAGCTATTGTGGTTTTCGTTATATGTGCAGTAGGTATTTGGTTTGGCTTAATTGGCGGAGCTATTCATCCATTCACAGAAGGTGGCGGTACAATTGGTACTAAAGTTATCTTAGGCGGAGAAGGTTCAGTCATGGATAAACTCTTCCCTTCCGGCGGACTGATCATCCTTACTTATATGATTTGGACTTTGGTAAATTTCCAGGGGTCTGAAGTTGTAGGTTTAGCAGCATCGGAAACGCAAGATCCTCAAAAAAGCGTTCCAAGTGCATGCAGAAAAGTTGCTTTCCGTATCATATTGATTTATTTAATCCCAGTATTTTGCTTAACATTGATTGTTCCTTATGCGCAGGCAGGCCTTGATGAATCAATTTTTGCATTTACGTTAGGTGCCTATGGACTTAAATGGGCAGCAGGTATGTTTACATTGGTAACATTAATCGCAGCGTTCAGCTGTGCAAATTCAGGGTTCTATGGAACAGTTCGAGCTCTTTATGGATTATCTGTTGAGGGTATGGCACCAAAAGCCTTGTCTAAATTGAACAGATTCAGTGTACCGCAAAATGCAACATTGTTTACAATTATCCCAATCTGGTTAGTATTTCTTCTTGGATTTGCTTCAGACTTTCTACAATTGTGGGGTGACGGAGGACTTCCATTATATGCAAATCTTCTTGGTATTTCTGGTTTCACAGGAACACTTTGTTGGGTGGGCATCTGTCTTTCTCAGGTTATCTTCAGAAGAAAACTTAAGGAGAGAGGATACACACCAGAAAAGGATCTTACAGCTAAAGCTAGATGGTATCCAGGGCTTGCATACTTTGCAATAGCACTTCAAGTCGGTGCTATGATATTATTGGTATTCGAACCTGGTGGCAGACCAGTGGTTATTATTTCATTAATTGCAATTTTCTTGCCGATTATTGTCTTTGTTATTCAAAAGAAAAGGGGCAATATAAGACTTGTAGCACATCTTGGTGCAGATGAAGTTACATTTGATGAAAAATATCCAGACAAACTTAAACTTAAATAAGCAGTAAAAATATTATCAATTTTACAAACTTGAGGGCCAGTATGAAAATACTGGCTCTCTTTTTCTGTTAAAGTGTACAAATATCATAGAATTTAAGCCCATATTACAATAAATGGGTTTTGTGAGCAAATCTATTAAATATTAACGGCAAACTAATACTTGATAAATTGTCAGAAAAATATAAAATTTAGAAGATAGAGAAATGCTATTACTAATGTATTACTACATATTATTTAAGAAGGAGGAAGATCGAATGAGCAATCCCGAAAATCGTGGAGCGGTTATGAACGTGGGCGACCATGGTCTGAAGCAGCATGATATGAAAATATCTACAGTTGTATTTATGATTTTTTGCTTATGTGCTGCCGGTGCTTATGGAATAGAAGAGATGATTCCTGAAGCGGGGGCAGGTCTTACAATTGTAATGTTACTCGTGTTACCAATTGTATGGAGCACACCATTTGCTTTTGTTGCAGCAGAATTAGGTTCTGCCAGACCACAAGAGGGTGGTTATTACAAGTGGGTTCAAGAGGCATGTGGAGAATTCTGGGGATTCCAGGCAGGCTGGTGGAGAACCATTTCTATTTACGTAGACCAGACACTTTATGTCATCCTAGCAGGGGGCTATCTAGCGAATACTTTTGACCTTGGCTGGGCTGGAGAGTTTGCAGCAAAAGTAGCAATTATTTTAATCTTTACTTATATTAATATCAGAGGTGTCAAAGACGTTGGCATGGTTAGTACAGTTCTTTCTATACTCGTAATCGTAGCTTTTGGTATGATTGCAATTATTGGTTTTATGAACTGGAATATGAATCCGATGATTCCATTCACACCGGCACCGATTGAAGCGGCGACCGACTGGATTTACTATATTGGTGCTGGAATAGCCATCGGAATGTGGATGTACTCTGGATATGAATCCATGTCCACAGTTGCAGGAGAGGTGAAAGATCCTCAGGTTATCCCTAAAGCAACAATCATCACAGTACCACTTATTATCGCAATCTATGTGCTTCCAACAGTGGCGGGTTTAGCATCTATCGGAGATTGGGAAAACTGGGGAACTACTGCAGGCTCTGTCGGGTATGCAGATGTAGCAACAACATTCTTAGGGCCAGCATTTGGCATATTCTTCGCTATTGTTGCGGTACTTGCACAATGTTCGATTTATAACACCTATATTGCATCCGGTTCCAGAGGATTCTTTGCGCTGGCAGACGACCATCTTGCACCACCAATACTGGTAAAATGCGACAAGAAACATGGGGTCCCTTATGTTGCAGTATTATCGGTTGCAATAGTGAATTTAATTCTTTGTAGTTTTGAATTTACAACCATCATTGTAATAGATGTATTCCTACTTGTGGCATCCTACGTCATGGTATTTATATCAGCAATGATTTTGAGAAAGAAAATTCCAGACAGCGAAAGACCATTCAAAATACCAGGAGGATATGCATTTCTTGTTGTATTATGCGTAGTGCCAATGCTTATTGCATTCATTTCATACTTTATCAATGGTACAGACTTCTTTATCGGTGGTATGATTGGGATTATATCTGGACCAGTAATGTATTTCATATGGAAAAAAATGTATGGCGGACTCGCAAAGAAAGATGCCAAGTCATTCCCTGTAAATCCGAAAACAGGATTAGCTGTAGGGGACACGAAAAGAATGGCTGCCATATTTGTTGGACTAAGTGGCATCGGATTTCTTGGATTGACATGGCTACCTTGGTATGAGGGTGACTGGGGTCCGGAATACTATCTAGAAGAATACGGCAGTGGATTGTTTAGTAACTTTGAAGGAATGCTGACTGCCATTCAGTATGCATCAATAGCTTGTCTGATTATAGGAATTGTTGCGGCAATCATTTCGGTAAAAGTGGAACCTAAAAAATAAGTAAATATTCTGAAAAAAAAATAAGTAAATATTCTGACTATTGACGCTGGCGTTCAAGCATGAAAATGTTAGAATTCCAGCGTTTTTTTACAAAAAAACATACCAAAAATCATACAAAAGGCTTGTGTTATTATTAACAAATAGGTATAATAGTTGATGGACCATATGGTTCAAAATGTTATTATTAGGAGGATTTAATGAGCACTATATTTTTTCTAATCGGATTCCCGTTAGTTATAGCGATTGCTTTATTAGTTCTCAAGGCTGACGCGATCAGAGATATCGTGGTTAGAGTAGCGGCAATTATTATTGGTGTTGCTTCCATTTATCTTGCAGTTCAGTATTACAGTATCGGAAGCAAACTTTTTGACTTCCAAAGCGAAACAATCAATTCACTCATGATGGGAATTGAAATATGTTTGGCCATTGTAATATTTGTTTTAGGTATTAAATATAAAAAATACCTGGCGTCAGTGCTTGCGGCTATTCAGACACCTGTAATGGTGTGGTTTGAACTTACTAAGGGACACAGTATAGAAGTTGTGAATAACATCTATATTGACAGACTATCCATCGTTATGGTTCTAATTATTGGAATCATCGGAAGTTTGATTTGCGTTTATTCGCTGCCTTACATGAAAGATTTTCAGCACCACCATCATGAGGAAAAAGACAGACGACCATGGTTCTTTTTTCTTCTTTTCTTATTCCTTTCAGGGATGTTTGGATTAGTAGTATCCAATAACCTTGTCTGGTTATACTTTTTCTGGGAGATTACAACTCTTTGTTCCTTCTTCCTGATTGGGTTTACAAAGACCAAAGAAGCAGTCGACAACTCCTTCAAGGCGCTGATCTATAACCTGATGGGTGGCGTAGCCTTTGTACTGGCGATAGTAGTTCTAGGCACTTATTATGGAACTTTAGAGCTAAGCACAATGCTTCTATTTGGATCGATGGGCTACAGCGTGGTTCTTCCGGCAGCACTGCTTGCATTTGCAGGCATCACAAAAGCGGCACAGATGCCGTTCAGTGGTTGGTTGCTTGGCGCAATGGTAGCGCCTACGCCTACATCTGCCTTGCTCCATTCATCAACAATGGTTAAAGCTGGTGTATTCCTTATCATTAAATTATCACCGGTTCTTGGCTGGAATATAGCGGGAATTATGGTTATGATGGTTGGAGGAATTACCTTCCTATTTGCTTCCTTTGCAGCGATCTCTCAGAGCAATGCAAAAAGAGTTCTTGCTTATTCGACGGTAGCAAATCTTGGACTTATCACAGCCTGTGCAGGAATAGGCACTTATGCAGCAGTATGGGCAGCAGTTATGCTGGTAATATTCCATGCGGTTACCAAGTCTCTTCTATTCCTTTGTGTTGGTACTGCAGAACATAACATT
>JBBRXC010000051.1:0-10542 GCA_038248745.1 Peptostreptococcales bacterium
ACTTCTACCTCCACGGGAATATTTGCTAGTTTTTCGATGGCAAACTTCCCAACCAATCCAGCATGATAGGCGGTTCCGCAGGCAACAATATAAATTTTATTAAAGTTTTCAAGGTCTGCTTTTGTCAAATTGATTCCATCAAACTTGATGATGCCATTTTCATCTAATCTTCTATTTAACGTCTCATAAAGTCCCTTCGGCTGTTCATGGATTTCTTTAAGCATAAAATGCTCATAGCCATCCTTCTCTGCAGCATCTGCGCTCCAAGTTACATGAAACACGTCTCTCTTGACAATTTCCTTGTTGGCATTGTATATTTTAATATCATCTTTCGTAACAACTACTGTTTCATTGTTTTCTATCAGATATATTTTGCGTACGTACTTTAACAGCGCCGGAATATCAGAAGCAATGAAATTGCAGTCTTCTCCAATTCCTGCGATCAATGGGGCATCTTTACGAACTGCAACGATTTTATCTGGTTCGTTTGAAGAAACAACACCTATCGCATAAGCTCCGCGCATTTTTTCAACAGCTTTGTAAACAGCATCTCGCAAATCACCATCATAAAAAATCCCAATCAAATGGGCAATGACTTCTGTATCGGTTTCTGACTTGAACACGATGTTGTAATCGTTGATCAACCATTCCCTTAATTCCAGATAGTTTTCAATAATCCCATTATGAACTACCGCAATGCTGTTATCCATATTGCTGTGTGGATGCGCATTTACGTCTGAAGGGGCTCCATGAGTCGCCCACCTGGTATGACCAATCCCTACATTACTATCGAAGTCTTCATCCTTAATCATTTTTTCCAGGTTTGAAATTCGCCCTGCACTTTTTCTAACTTGAATTTCTCCGTCCTTATAAAGAGCGAGTCCTGATGAATCATATCCTCTGTATTCCAATTTTTTCAGGCCATCTATAATGATATCTCTGGCGCTGCCATTTCCGATATATCCTACTATTCCGCACATTTTGTACTCCTTTACCCTAATCTATTCGTGATTAAATTAGCCAGTTCACCAGCCATTTTCGTAATATCCTCTATGTTTTCCCCTTCGATCATCACCCTAACTAATGGCTCTGTACCAGATGGTCTGATGAGGACTCTTCCTTCTCCTGCCATTTTATCTTCAACTTTTTTAATTTCCATGCTGATGACTGGGTCCCTGTCATATTTCTTTTTGTTCTCATTTTTAATTTTCGCATTTTTTAAAACCTGCGGATAGATGGTCACTTCATCTGCAAGGGCAGAAATTTCCTTACCCGATAATTTAACCGCCTTGATAAGTTGTAATGCGGAAAGTATGCCATCTCCTGTTGTTGTATGATTCAAAAAAATAATATGTCCTGACTGTTCACCACCAATAATACATCCAGTTTTTATCATGCTTTCAAGCACGTATCGGTCACCAACACCTGTGATTTCAAGGGTACAGCCTAAGGTCTCGAGGGCTTTGTGGAGCCCTAAATTGCTCATTACCGTAGCCGTGACAAGATCGCCAACCAGTTGCCCCGTTTCCTTCAACATTTTCGCACAGATGTAAATAGTTTTGTCTCCGTCAACAATTCTTCCCTTTTCATCTACTGCTATCAATCTGTCCGCATCCCCATCAAAAGCAAGCCCCAGATTCGCTTGATGTTTTATGACAGCCTCCTGAAGATTTTCCGGATGCGTTGACCCGCATTCTTCATTAATATTTATGCCATCTGGTTGATCCGCAATGACAATGACTTCTGCGCCAAGCTCAGAAAATACCTTCTTAGCCACCTTATAAGCGGCCCCATTGGCACAATCCAGAACAACCTTCATCCCATCCAGTCTGACATCCATAGTAGCTTCAAGTGATTTCGCATATAGTTCTAAAGCGTCATCTTCTACCTCTAAACATCTTCCCAATTTATCTCCGGTAATGTGGCTATTAATTTCAATATCTCTAACGATAATTTCTTCTATCTGATCTTCTATGTCATCATCCAGTTTAAATCCTTCTCCATTAAAAAACTTTATGCCATTGTATTCAAACGTGTTGTGAGATGCTGAAATTACAATACCTGCATCCGCATTGTAATACTTCACTAAATAGGCAATTGCGGGTGTTGGCAGTACCCCCACCTTAATGACATTCCCACCCATTGAAAGGATGCCAGCGCTTAAAGCGTCTTCCAGCATATCTCCAGATATTCTTGTATCTTTTCCTATTAAAACCACCGGCCGTTCTTGCTCTTTACTTAAAACAAACGAACCTGCTTTCCCCAATTTAAAAGCTGTTTCCGGCATTAATTCCGAATTAGCTATTCCCCTTACGCCATCTGTCCCAAACAGTCTTCCCATCTTGATCTCCTTGCTAATTTAACCATTTTACTGAGATTCTAATATAATATCTGATACCTCTACTGAGATTCCAGTATAATAACTGATACCTCTTTCGGGCCTATGGTAATATTCTTTAAAGAATCATTTATCGTTGCTTTTACGGTTACTTGATGCGTTCCCGCGACAAGCCCCTGAAGGTCTATGCTGATGACAATATCCGTTGCGTTAATCCCGTTTAATATGGCATCTTTATCGGCGATAGAAACAATCAGATTGGTTGGTACTATCTCTGCGGTAAAGCCGGCGGCCAACCCTTCAACATTTATGGCATTTGTATTGTATTCAAAGCTTTTGCTGGAAAGTCCTTTAATACCAAGCTTTGCAACCAAAGGCTGAGGTGCCGCTGCCAATTCAACCCCTTCTGGGAGGAAAACTTCCAGTGGAATGTCTGCACTACTCTTATAATTATTAAGATCAATTTCTTTTGCAGCGATTCCTTCTATCAGTTCGATAACCGCCTTGTCTCCTCGTATTTTAACTGTTTTAGGGATATCCAGATTTGTAATCTGAAGATCTGGCGATTCTTGTCCTATAATCCCTACTGATAAAGGCACCGTTTTAGTGCTCATTAGTTTTGCAGTTACTTCTATTGTGCCTTCTGCCAACTTAACTTTGTTCACAAGCTCTCCAGCGCTGTCATAGGCCAATGCTTTCGTCTTAATTGTACTAATTTCATCGGAAAGTTTTCCTGTATCAACTTCGGCGCCAATATAGGCAACCTGATCAACAATAGACCGGGCTCCTTTTATTTCTATGTTCTCTGGATTTACCGATATTTGACCTGGTTCAACATCTACATTTAAATCGCCTGTATAGTTGATTTTGACAGGTTTATTTTCTGATACAAGTTCATCAATAATCACCTTGAGTTTGGATGGTGTTGCTTCTACAAGACTAATCCCCTGAGGCAATTCCACATTTACAGTGACATAATTTTCTCCAAGGCCATAATAGCCAAACAAATCAGCCGTAACCAATATACTTTGTAAATCCAGACTCAAAACATCTGCACGCTTTCCCTCAACAGTCAAGCTGACAACAAAGTTCTCCGCATCGAGGGCAACATAACCTTTTGATGCGTGATTTTCAGTATTTAATAACTTTACTGGAATATTGTCAAGTCTCTTTGTTGTTGTCGGGTTAATCTCTCCAACTACATAAACCCAAAGAACCAAGGCTATTACAACAGAAAGGATCTTCGTAAAAGTTTTATTTTGCAGCATTATTTTTTCTCCCTAGCTTACTCATAAATGAAGCAATATTATCTTCTTTTGCTCCGCTTAAGTAAAGATTAAGTAATATTTTTTCAACTGATTTAATATCCAGAAATCTGTTTAATTTGCCGTTGTCGGCTAAAGAAATTATTCCCGTTTCTTCTGATACAACAAGGACGAGCGCATCGGAGTTTTCAGTTATTCCAAGTGCGGCTCTATGCCTTGTGCCAAGTTCCGAACCCAGGCTATTGTTCTGCGTGAGTGGTAAGACGCACCCTGCGGCCATAACCCTTTCACCACGAATAATAACAGCTCCATCATGAAGCGGTGCCCCTTCATAAAATATATTGCCTAAGATTTCCGAAGAAACCAACGCCTCCAATTTAGTACCTGTCTCCGCCACGTCATTTAAAGCCGTTTCTCTTTCAACAACAATTAAAGCACCCGTTTTCGATTTTGAAAACTCATCAATGGCTTTGGTAAACGATGAAACGATAAGCTTTGCCTTTTCTTTATTAAACTGGCCAAATGGCGATTTCACTATTTTACTTCTTCCAACGTACTCTAGGCCCCTTCGAAGTTCCGGCTGAAACACGATGACCAGGGCAATCACGCCTAATGTTAATGTACCGTTCAATATCCAGCTCAGCGTATAAAAATTTAACTTCTCCGCAAGGAATGTGGCAACAACCAAAAAAAGCAGCCCTTTCACAAGCTGTTCTGCTCTGGTTTCTCTTATAAATCCCAAAATTTTATAAACGACAAAAGCGACAATAAGAATGTCTATAACATCCGTTATGCCAACGCTTAAAACTATATTCTGGAAAAAGTTTTTCATTTTATTTCACCTCTATTTTTCTCACCCTTATTGTATACAAAAATCACCAATCTTTCAATAGATAAGGCTAAAATTTAATGATATTTTAAAATGAAACTAATATAGAGCTAAAATGTTCAAAATGAAGTAATAACCTTTTGACCATAATATGGTAGCTACCTTTTGACCATAATATGGTAGCTATATTTTGACCATGATATGGTAGCTGCATTTTGACCATAATATGGTAGCTATATTAAAATAGCATTTTAATATAGCTGATTTATTGCTGTGCCTGCTTGACCAGAACAACATTTACACAACATTTACACAACATTTATACGTCAGTGCCTAAAATGATGGAAAAGCGTATAAAAATCGGCTTGTTTTTATACGTTTTTCTCTTATAATTTATCCATAAGTATAATTTTGCTAAAAATCTTAATCATACTTACTAAAAAACGCTTATACGCAATTACTATTTATACTTATAACAATTAAAGTCTAAATACAGCATAATTTAAAATTTTATTTATACGTTTTTCTCCAAAATTTGCCCAAAAAGGATAAATGAAGCATTTCGCTCAAAAAAACATGATTTATTTGCCATGTGAACACACCGACTTATTATATCTTCCATGTGAACACACCGCCTTATTATATCTTCCATGTGAACACACCGCCTTATTATATCTTCCATGTGAACACACCGCCCTATTATATCTTCCATGTGAACACACCGCCCTACACGGAGTCTGCCTCGTTATTCTTTTACGATCAACATATTTGATATGATGGTTGTTATATGCTTGATGTTTATCTTTCCATCTATGCTGTCAGTAGTAATAATCAGGTTGTCCCATGGTATTATTCCAATGCTCTCATAATCATTCAACTTTTTTATCATGTTCTTTGAATACTTCAAATTCCCAATCATGCCAAAATGCTCCCAATATATTATTTTTCGATCAAATCTTCTCATAACAGTAAAGTCCGGATAGTACTTTTTATCTTCTACAAAAACCGGCGCTTCATATTTAAACAGCACTTTATAATGATCCAGCAACTCACAAATGATTGCTTCTGATTTGGATCTTACCATTAGTCCTTTAGAGGTCAGATGCTTTAAGTCTTCTGGATAATAGCTGCAATTATCTCCTACAGATTTCAAATCTGGATTATTTGTGAAACTTTCAATTAAGTTTATAATTTCCTGTTCTTTATTAGGCAAATATCCATTTATATCAAATTTTACATAAGCCTTTGGTAAATTTTTATAGACTTCAGTTGCGCTATACGGCTGATACTTTTCAAGAAATCTTTCAAGTTGTTTTATGCTTGTTCTTAATTTTGAAATGCTCTTTTCGGCAAAACGCCTTCTTAGAATTTTTTCAGCCTCGTTGGTTTCTCCCTTCGGCACACAGCGTTGAAATATTTTCATATTCCCATTTTTATCACTAATATGATTTTGCAAATAAACATATTCATTGCCATTAATTGCTTTTATAGAAAGGCTTCCTGGAGGAAGAGAAACTAGTTCTTCTTCAAGCCTTTCCATTATTTTTTTTTGATAATACAATTCCTCCTGTAATTCTCTTATGATTTCATTCATGAAATCTCCCCCTTTAAATACAAATAGTTACCCGCTCATTCTTTTTAGCATATCTTTTTTCAATCATTTATACGGCATTTTTAATATTCGCACCCCCCACTTTTCTCCAGTTTTTCTCTTCACTCAACGTTAATTCCATATTTTTCATTAAATGTATTATTTTACCACCAATGGCCCTAATAGTGAGGTGGCGCATTTGCACCACCCCATCACTTTTTTATTATTCACTTTTTTATTATTCACTTTCTTATTATTCACTTTTTTATTATTCACTTTTTTTGTTCACTTAATAACTTGTTTCTATTACCCCATAATCTGCATTTTTTCGTTTGTATGCTACGCTGACTGCATCTGTCTCAACATCTAAGAATATGAAAAAATTGTGTTCCATTAATTCCATTTGTATGACAGCTTCTTCAACGGACATTGGTATTAATTCAAGTTTTTTCGTCTTTACAACCTTGATGTCATCTGCTTCTTCAATATCAGGTAATTCAGTAAATGTAAATTCCTTATGTTCCTTATGTTTACGTTGTAGTTTTGTTTTGTACCTTGACATTTGAGTTGAAAGTTTATCGATGACTCTGTCAATTGCATCATAGGCGGCATCTGCTGTTTCCTCTGCTCTAAAGATTGTACCCTTGGCGTTGATTGTCGCTTCTACCTTTTCATTGCCCTTCTCAGCGGAAAGCATAATATTTACCACTATGTCATCTGAAAAGTATTTGCTTAGCTTTTGAATTTTCTTTTCAATGGTATCCTTAAGGTGTTCGCTGGCATTAATATTTTTGCTTGTTATTGTTACTTTCATAATATAACCTCCCTTTTGTTTCCTGTTGGTGTCTTTTATGTATTATACCACATTTAGGCCAGAAATCACTACCCGGCAAAAATAATTTTACCAAATCGAGCCCAATATAGTCAATATGGACACCAGAGACAATGTACACCGTCCTTGAATAAGATAAGAGACAATGTACACTGTTCTTGAATAAGATAAAGGAATTGTTCAGCTGACCTGGTCTTTGACCCCACACCTGCCTGTCTGACTTTGTCAGAGGACTTACATCTAAGCTACGCCATGATCACTGCCGCTTTGCGAACAGCTTACGTGGATCCTTTTGCCCGTAACTAGCTTGGACTTTCAACCACAGACCTGAACAATTCCTTTATCCTACTCCTCTATACTAGGATGACATTTTCTCCGAAAAAACTCTATTTCCTCCAGCGGCAAAACAAATCGTATAAATTCTCCATGCGCCATTATCTAATAACAGCTTGCTACATTCATCTAGTGTGCTTCCCGTGGTGAAAATATCATCAACCAGGAGTATTGTTTTACCTTCGATAGTTTTGTCTTTGCCTATTTTACCCTTTTCTGAAGTAAGAGTAAAGGCATCTTTCACATTTTCTCTTCTTTCTTGCGGATTCATTTTATTCATTGGTTTGGTCACCCTTGACCTGATTATCAGTTTCTGATCAAAAGGTACATCAAATCTTTTGCTGATCCCTTTTGCCAGTAGGGCCGCCTGATTATATCCCCGTTTTCTTTCCTTTTTTTTATGCATAGGTATGGGAATAATGAGGTCTATAGATAAATTTTCAACGGCAAGACGGTCGTACATGATTTCCGCAAGTTTATCACCGAAATATGGTTTAGAATGATATTTATAATCTCTGATAATTAATTTTTCATACATGCCATATTCTGCACAGGTGAATCCCTGCACAAAAAAATGTTCAGTTTCTATGCAATCATTACAGATAGTCCTCCTGTAATTCTCGCCAAGAACCTTCCCGCACTTGTTACACGTTTTTTCGTTTGCCCAGTGAAGATTTCTAACGCAGGCATCGCATAAGGAATAAGGCCTAGTGTCATCTATCATATTTTCGCAGCAAATACAATAAATATTTGAAGGGAAAACCAGTTCCTTTAATCTCTCTATTACAGTTAGGAATGCTCCTTTTAGCTTCTTTCGATCCAGCGTCTTCCCATCAAGTTCCATTCTTCTAAAATCCTCCATAGACCAAAGAGTCCATATTTCAGAATTATTTTGGCACATTTTAGTAGCCCTTATTACAAAAACGCTTTTAGCCTGACAGAAAGGCCCGAATATCTTTCTGTAATGCTGTTATTATCCACCATATCATGCATTCTTTGCTCGGAGCCAACTAAAACAACGGCTTCCTTGCCTCGGGTGACAGCAGTATACAATAAATTTCTGGTGGCAAGCATTGGGGTGAACCAGGACATGGGAACGATGACAATTGGGAATTCGCTTCCCTGACTTTTATGGACTGTAATCGCGTAAGAATGCTCTAGTTCCTCGATATGGGCAAAATCATACGCAGCATATTTTTCCTCATCAAAGGCCACAGTGATTTCGTTAAATTCTGCGTCTATGGCTTTTATGAACCCAACCTCTCCATTAAAGACACCTTGGCCTTCTGTAAAATCCTCATACCTTTTCCATGCAAGTTGATAATTGTTTTTTATCTGCATGACCTTATCGCCCACCCTGAATATTTTTTCACCAAACTTCTTTTCAGCCAGTCCAGGTTTTGCGGGATTCAGCAGCCTTTGAAGTTCTTTGTTCAAGTTAATACTACCGATTAGGCCTTTTCTTACAGGGGTTAATACCTGAATATCTTTGACAGCATCACAGTGTTTATAATAATTCGGCAATCTTGTTGTGCACAATTCCTTGATGGTATCAAGCATTTCCTTTTCGCCTTTTTTTCGCATGAAGAAAAAATCCTTGTCCTTTTCATTACAGTCCGGATATTCTCCCCTATTAATTTTATGTGCATTGACAACGATTAGGCTTTCACTGGCCTGCCTAAATATTTCAGTCAGTTTTACCGAATAAATCAGTTCACTGTCGATGATATCCCGGAGCACATTCCCTGCCCCCACCGAAGGAAGCTGATCCGCATCTCCAACGATAATCAATCTAGTCCCTGGTTTGATTGCTGCCAGAAGTCCATTCATCAGCAAAATATCTATCATAGAAGCTTCGTCGATAATAATGGCATCATACGCCAGCTGGTCCTCGGCATTTTTCCCAAAACGCATATTATCATCGCTTTCTGAGTAATAGTACTCAAGAAGCCTGTGTATGGTGGTTGCCATATACCCCGAGGTTTCTGTAATTCTTTTAGCTGCCCGGCCTGTTGGCGCGGCAATGGCGGTTGTCATCTCACAATGCTTTAAAATGTTCAAAATACTGTTTATAATCGTTGTCTTTCCAGTCCCCGGACCCCCGGTAATAACGGAAACTCCACTAAGCAAGGAGGATTTAACGGCATACTTTTGATTTTCCGATAGGAGCATCCCCGTTTCTCTTTCAGTTATTTCAATTTGTTGGTCGAGATTCGCATAAATGGGTTTTAACGTCGCTTCGTTTATGGCAATCAGGTTTTTGCACACATTTTGTTCTGCAATGAAATATGGGTATAAAAAAACAACAGGCCTGTTTTCCAGGTTTTCAATATGGATATCCCCCTCAAATGCCATTCTGACAAGAATATCATGAACCAGTTCCGCCCCTACATCCATTATTTCTCCCGCTTTTTCACAAAGAAATTTTTGCGGCATAAAGGTATTGCCTTCATTTGTATAATGCCAAAGGGTATATTTAATGCCACTTTCAATTCTAAATTCATCCTCTTTTGCAATGCCCATTTTTTCTGCAATGGCGTCAGCTTTCTTAAATCCTATGCCAAAAATATCATCAACAAGCTGATATGGATTTGCTTGAACTGCAGCGATGGTATCTGAGCCATATACCTTATAAAGTTTCATGGCGTAGTTGGTTGAAATACCATATTGCTGAAAATAAAGAGCAACCCCAGCAAATTCTCTATGGATTGCATAGGCTGCTGCAATTGTATCTGCTTTTTTTTGTCCGATCCCCTCAACTTCAGCGAGACGGTCAGGCTCTTCCTCTAAAATTCGTAATGTTTCTGAACCGAATTTTTTTACGATGCAAGCTGCTGTTTTTTTTCCAATGCCTTTTAATGCTCCCGATGCCAGAAAGTTTTCAATACCTTCATCCGTTGTCGGCATTATTTCCTCGTACTCAGAAATAGCAAACTGTTCTCCATAGCTTGCGTGTGTCTTCCAGATTCCCGACAGTTTAAAGGTTCTTCCCTTGTCAGTTGCCGGGATATACCCCACCCCAGTGAATTGTTCCTCTGCATTTTCAAAAACGGCTATTGTATAGCCGTTGTCTTTGTTTCTGTAAATGATGTCTGATATGGTTCCCTGTCTTTGTTCCATCCGTTTTCCTTTAGACTAATTGCCTTTAGCAAAGATTATTGAATTCTTGTATCTATTCCCTTGGGTAATGATCATTTAACCCACTTCAATTTTCTGAAAGAGGCGGCAAGTTTGCTTTTGCTGAACTGCCTTGCGTATCTTAACATTTCACTTCTCGTATTCAAATGTGGCTTCATATGAACAACATCGATGAGCATCAGTAATATGTTCCCGATTTTTTCACCTTCGGCAATG
>JBBRXC010000052.1:0-10520 GCA_038248745.1 Peptostreptococcales bacterium
CATGGGGAATTAAAATTAATAGAGTAGAAGTGAAGAATATTCTTCCGCCTAAAGACATACAGATTGCCATGGAAAAACAGATGAGAGCTGAAAGAGAACGACGAGAAGCAATCATCAGAGCAGAAGGAGAAAAACGTTCCACAATACTTGTAGCCGAAGGCCATAAAGAGTCGGTGATTTTAGAGGCCGAAGGGCAGAAACAAAGTGCCATTAGATTTGCTGAAGGTCAGTCCGAAGCCATTCGACTGGTTCAATTGGCAACGGCAGACGGTATTAAAATGTTGAATGAGTCCATGCCTTCAGAAAAGGTTATCGCGTTGAAAAGCCTTGATGCCTTTGCCGCTGCAGCAGATGGTAAAGCAACAAAAATTATTATCCCTTCAGATTTGCAGGGACTTGCCAGCATGGCAACGTCAATTTCAGAGATATTAAAAGACAATAAGGAGTAAAACTGTTTATGAAGGTGGCATTTCATACTCTTGGATGTAAAGTAAATCAATATGAAACAGAAGCCCTTAAGGAGAAGTTTTCTCAAAAGGGTTATTCTGTTGTCGATGAAAAAGAGTTCGCGGATATTTATGTGATCAACACCTGTACCGTAACAAGTCTGGCTGATAGAAAATCACGCCAGTACATTAGAAAAATGAAAAAGGTGAATCCAGCATCTGTAATGGCTGTAACGGGCTGCTACGCTCAAATAAGCCCTGATGAGGTGGCTTCAATAGAAGGCGTGAACCTGGTTGCTGGGACAAATGAGAAAGGTCGGCTGGTGGAATACATTGAAGAATATCTTCTTGCAAATTCAAAAAATCCAGATTCAAATGACCCAGATTCAAAAGTTCCTGATTCTAAATTTGTTGATTGTCACGTGAGAGCATATGAAGAGTTGACAGAATACGAAGAAACCGGCATCATTACTTCCATGGAAAGTAAAACAAGAGCTTATATTAAAATACAGGAGGGGTGTAACAGATTCTGCTCGTACTGCATCATCCCTTATGCAAGAGGACCTGTCAGAAGCCGGGGTTTAAGCGAGATTGTGAAAGAAGCGGAAACTTTAATTCAAAAAGGGTTCAAGGAAATTGTACTGACAGGAATAAATACAGCATTGTACGGGATGGATCAGGATCAGGAAAATTCTGGGGTTGAGCACTCGGTTCAAGAAAATTATGGGGTTGAACAGATTATAAAAGAACTGAACAATATTGAAGGTGAATTCAGAATTCGATTGAGCTCGCTGGAACCAACTGTAGTGAATAGAGAATATGTACAAAGGTTATTAAAATATGATAAACTTTGTCATCATCTTCATCTTTCAATTCAAAGTGGAAGTAATGAAATACTTCAAGGAATGAATCGAAAATACACAAGAGAAGATTACCTGGGAATTGTTGAACTGTTGAAAAATTTTGATAAAAGTTACGGTATTACAACGGATATCATTGCAGGTTTTCCTGGAGAAACAGAACAAGATTTCGTTGACAGCTTAAGGATTATAAGGGAAGTCGGATTCTGCAAAGTACATGCTTTTAAATATTCTAAAAGAGATGGAACCGCTGCTGCAGAGATGAAATCACCTATTTCGCCTGAAATCAAGAACAGCAGAACAGCACGATTGATTGCTGAAAGTGAAAAAACTGCTGAAAATTTCTTCAGAGGATGTATTGGCGAAAGCCGCGTAGTGTTGACAGAAAACATTGAAAATAGAATGATTGTAGGCTACACAGACAATTATGTTAAAACTTATATTGATAGTGTTAATAAGGAATTACTTAACAAATTCGTCAAAGTAAAGATTGTTGGGTTGTATAAAGATGGCGTGAAAGGAGAATAAAAATGGGGGCATGTATTTTTTGTATGATTGGAAATAAGGAAATCCCTGCAAAGGTTGTATATGAGGATGAATACATTCTTTGCTTTCATGATTTAGAACCACAGGCACCGGTTCATGTACTTATTATACCGAAAAAACATATCGATTCATTGGACACGGTAACTGAGTCAGATGGAGAACTTTTGGCGCATATCCTGTTAAAAGTCAAGGATATTGCTTCAGAACTAGGACTGGAGAACGGGTATCGGTTGGTAAATAATTGTGGCGTAGATGGCATGCAGACCGTTAAACATTTGCATTTTCATCTTCTGGGTAAGAGAAAAATGATCTGGCCTCCAGGTTGAAGATAAGTTTTTTCAGCAATAATGAAATATAACTTGCTACAACGCTAAAATGATAGTATAATATCAGCGTTATAGGTAAATCCGTTTAGACAAGCATCTAAGTGATTTTCAAATAAGGCAGGAGGTGAATTGATACATGGCACAAGTAGTTGTAAGAGAGAATGAAACTTTAGAAAGCGCTCTTAAAAGATTTAAGCGTTCTTGCGCTAGGGATGGCGTTATGTCAGAACTTAGAAAAAGAGAACATTATGAGAAGCCAAGCGTTAAGAGAAAGAAAAAGTCAGAAGCTGCAAGAAAAAAGGCTAAGAAGTTTTAGTCGTATGGCATAAAGATAGAGGTGTTTTAATTGACCTTAAAAGAAATACTGGCAAATGATTTTAAAGAATCAATGAAAGCCAGAGATGCAATAAAAAAAGATACCGTCAATTTAGTTAGAGCTGCTATTAAGCAATCTGAGGTTGACAATAGAGTAGAATTAGATGAACAAGGCGTATTAGCAATAATCGCAAAGCAAGTTAAAATGAGAAAAGATGCCCTCTCTGATTTTGAGAAAGCAGGAAGAACGGATCTTTTAGATGCCTATAACAGAGAAATCGAAATTTTAATGACTTATCTGCCAGCGCAACTTACTGTTGATGAAATAGTGGTGATTGCAAAAGAAACAATGGCTGAACTTGGTATTGAAGGTGAAAAGCAGAACATGGGGAAACTTATGAAAGCTATTATGCCTAAAGTAAAAGGATCTGCTGATGGGGGAGACGTTAAAAAAGCCATAGAAAGTCTGTTCTAGACATTCTAGGTGTTACATATGAAATTAAACGAGAGAGTGGATTATTCCACTCTCTTTTGTTGTAATTTGCTGGAAATAAATATATAATATATAAAACGTAATGCGTGCATCAAGTTTGGAGGCAAATTTGGAAGAAATAATAATTAGAATAGAAGAAGATGTTGACAGAGGTGAGATCTTTGGGAGTTATGACGCTAATTTAAAACTGATTATTGAGGCTTTTGAAGTGGGAATTATTCAGCGGGATAATGAATTGATCATCAAAGGCGAGAATGGCGAAAATGCCCAGAAAGTGATTGAAGAACTTATTGGCATATTGAGAACTGAACCCAGAATTGATGTGCAAAAAGTCAATTATGTGATTGACCTTGTTAAAAAGGGTATTTCCTATAAAGATAGTAATATAAACAAGGATACCATTTGTTATACCCATAAGGGGAAACCGCTGAAGCCAAAAACAATCGGACAAAAGGAGTATGTTACATGCATCCGGAAAAAAGATATGGTTTTTGGTATTGGTCCTGCGGGAACCGGAAAAACATACATTGCTGTTGCCATGGCCATTAATGCTTATAAGAACAAAGAGGTTCAAAAGATCATCCTGGCCAGACCTGCGGTTGAAGCCGGAGAGAGACTGGGTTTTCTGCCAGGGGATCTTCAGGAAAAGGTAGATCCTTACCTCAGACCAATATACGATGCATTATATGATATTTTGGGTAGAGAGGCCACACTGAGATTAAAAGAAAAAGAAGTGATCGAGATTGTTCCTCTTGCTTATATGAGAGGAAGGACGCTGGACAACTCTTTCATTATTCTTGATGAGGCACAAAATACAACCAAAGAGCAGATGAAAATGTTTCTGACAAGATTAGGTTTTGGATCTAAAGCCGTCATCAACGGAGACATTACGCAAATTGACTTGCCAAAAGGTAAAAAATCAGGGCTTATTGAAGTAATTAGTATACTTAAAAATGTCCCGGATGTTGACTTTTGCTTTCTGACTGATGTGGATGTGGTTAGACATGATCTGGTGAGAAAGATTGTTTTGGCATATGATCGGTATTACAAGGAAAACCCTGAGAGAAATGAGGAGTAAGAGATGAATATTATTTTCAGCGAAGAAACGATGCCAAGTGAAGCAATTGTCAACAAGCTAATTGAAGCAGCGGAATTATGTGTTCTTGCTGAGAATCTAGACCAGGAAAGAGTTGAAATAAGTGTAACCTTTGTTGGTGAAGAGGAAATTCGCGATTTGAATAAACTTTTCAGAAATATTGACCATATTACGGACGTTCTGTCTTTCCCACAATATGATAATATGGAGGAACTGCCAGAGCAAGGAATCATTTGTCTTGGAGATGTTGTCATTTGTTCTGAACAGGCACTGATTCAAGCGGATGAGCTGGGGCATTCTCCTGAAAGGGAAATCCTTTACCTTTTTGTTCACAGTATGTTCCATTTGATGGGATATGATCATATGGACAACGAAGAGAAAACGGATATGAGAGAAAAAGAAGAAGCAATTATGACTAAACTGGGCGCAGAAAGGTAGATCTAATGGAAAATAAAGAATTATATGGTAAAGCTGTAGAGGCAATGAAAAATTCATATGCACCATTTTCTAAGTTTACTGTAGGTGCCGCACTCCTGACAAAGGATGGAAAACTATTCACCGGTGTGAATGTTGAAAACTCGTCTTTCGGTGGAACAATCTGTGCAGAAAGAACAGCATATGTAAAAGCCATTTCTGAGGGCTACAGAGAATTCGATCGGATTGCCATCACTTGCAATGAAGGTGCCGCATGGCCTTGTGGCATATGCAGACAGTTTATGTATGAATTTGGTTCGGATTTGAAGGTCATCACAGGAGATGATGAAAAAAATTTGAAAATGAAGACTTTACAGGAATTATTGCCTGAAGGCTTTAAATTATAGAAAAAGGTGAAAAAATGAAATCAGGATTTATTGGGATTATAGGAAGGCCAAATGTTGGGAAATCAACCCTTCTAAATGCAATCCTAGGCGAAAAAATTGCCATAACAACAGATAAACCTCAAACGACGAGAAACAGCATCAGAGGGATATATACGCATTACGCAGAAGACAAAACCCAAGAAGATGTACAAATGATATTTATCGATACACCGGGCATTCATAAACCCAAAAATAAGCTTGGGGAAGCAATGACTGGAATGGCAATCAATACTTTTAAGGAAGTGGAGGTTATCATTCTTATTATTGATGATGAACTTTCATCAGGACCTGGAGACAAATATATCTTAGAATTGCTTGATGAAGTGAAGACGCCTAAAATCCTTGTTATTAATAAGATAGATCAGCTCGGGCCAGAGAAATTCAAAAGAATTTATGAGGAATACGATGCGCTGAATAAATTCCATAAAATATTTGGCATATCTGCACTTCAGGGTAAAAATGTCCCCGACGTGGTAAAAGAAATTGAAGGCCTTTTGAGTGAAGGCCCTATGTATTTCCCAGATGATATGGTTACAGATCACCCTGAACGATTCATTGTCAGTGAAATTATCAGAGAAAAAACACTGATGTACCTGAACGAAGAAGTTCCCCACGGGATCGCCATCGAAATTGAAAGCTACAAAGAAACAAAAACCATAACCAAGATTGGCGCTGTTATTTATACTGAAAAAAAATCACACAAAGGAATTATTATCGGTAAAGACGGCAAAAAACTAAAAGGGATTGGCAAAAGTGCAAGAATAGAGATTGAAGCGCTTTTAGGTACCAAAGTATATTTAGAACTTTGGGTGAAAGTTAGAGAACACTGGAGAGACAGCGACTTTGCATTATCCAATTTTGGATATAGGGAATAACGCTCATGTATATAGATACTGAAGGAGTCATTCTAAAACAGGTAAAAATGGTAAATGGAAGAAAAATGGTTCTGTTGTTTTCTAATAAATATGGGAAAATCAGCGCAGGAACAAGTATTAGTGAAAAGGGCAGAAGCAAATCAGCTTTGGCCATGCATCCATTTACTCACGGGAAATATGAGCTGTATAAAAATCGGGATTCTTACAATATTAATGGGGCAGATGTCATAAAGAGCTACTATAAAATAGGGGAAGATGTTGATAAATATATGGCTTGCTCTTACGTACTTGAATTCACTGAAAAACTAGCACTTGAAAACATGAGGGCACCTGAACTTTTTCGGCTGTTAATTGATTTTTTGGATATCATGGAAAAAAGACAGAAAAAGTATTCTACGATGGTTTTAGCATATCAGGTGAAGGCACTTCAAATTATGGGGAATATGCCTGAATTAGAACAATGTGTAGAATGTGGATGTAAAGAAACATTCAAGAGTTTTAGTATTAAAGGTGGTGGTGTCATTTGCGAAAAGTGCAAAAAAATTATAGACTCAGAAGGGAATGAAAAGTTGATTTATGATTTAAATTTTGATATAGTAGATGTATTAAAGTATTTTTCTAAAAATCCTTTAAAAAGCCTTGAAAATTTAGCTCTTGATGATGGGTTGACACTTACACTGCAAAGTGTTTTGAAAAAATATGTGTCTCATCATCTTGATATAAAAAATTTAAAAAGTGAAGGTTTTTTAATCGAATATTAAAGGAGGTAAGGATATGGAAATTACGTTAGAAAAGATTGAATTAGTGAAAGACAGAACAGGGGTTAGTTATAAAGAGGCAAAAGAAGCGCTTGAGTCAGCCGATGGAAGTGTTGTGGATGCAATTATTGCTATTGAAGAAACAATTGATGAAAAAACAAAGGGAAAATTTTCTGAACATAGTGCCAATATTATTGCCAGCATAAAAGAAGCGGTAAAAAAAGGGAATGTTTCAAAAATTATCGTCAAAAAAGACGACGATGTTGTGCTGAACTTACCTTTAAATATTGGTATTATTGGAACAGTTCTTGCGCCATGGGCAATGATCGCAGGTGTAATAGCTGCTTTTGGAACAAAATGCGTGATTGAATTGGTGAAGGATGATGGTTCTATTTATGATATTAGTGAAATGGCCAATGAAACATTTGGAGATATCGTAGAAAAAGGATCAACGCTTGCTGACGAAGTAAAAATTAAAGGAACTGATGTCTATAAAAATGTTAAAGAAAAAGCAACAGAAGCGATGAACAAGGTGAAGAAGGATGACGATGACCTTGATTTCGATTTTGATGACGATTGTGACTGTGGAGATGACTGCACTTGTGATGATGATGACAAAGACTGCAATTGCAAATAATAAGCAAAAAAATTAGCTGGAAATGGTAGGAAAAAATGACAAAAGAATTTACTATGGAAAAAATTGTTGCCCTTGCAAAAAACAGGGGCTTCGTTTATCCAGGTTCTGATATTTATGGCGGTTTGGCAAATACTTGGGATTATGGTCCAGTAGGAGTTGAATTGAAAAATAATGTGAAGAAAGCCTGGTGGAAGAAATTCGTACAAGAATCAAAATACAATGTGGGTCTAGATGCTGCCATATTGATGAATCCAAAAGTATGGGTTGCATCGGGGCACGTAGGAGGATTTGCAGATCCTTTGATTGACTGTAAAAGCTGTAAGGCAAGATTTAGAGCAGATAAACTGATTGAAGATTATTTGACACAAAATAATATTCAGGATATATCAGTTGATGGCTGGTCAAATGAAAAAATGGAAGCCTATATGAAAGAAAAAAATATTGGTTGTCCTGATTGTAAAAAGACTGAATTCACACCAATCAGACAGTTTAATCTAATGTTTAAAACTTTTCAGGGAGTAACAGACGATTCAAAAGCAGAAATATATCTAAGACCGGAAACGGCACAGGGAATATTTGTAAATTTTAAAAATGTTCAAAGAACTTCAAGGAAAAAAATACCTTTTGGCATTGCTCAGGTGGGAAAATCATTCAGAAATGAAATCACACCTGGTAACTTTACGTTTAGAACTAGAGAATTCGAACAAATGGAACTTGAATTTTTTTGTAAGCCGGGAACTGACATTGAATGGTTCAATTACTGGAAAAACTATTGTGTCAAATGGCTTTTAGATTTGAAAATAAAGGAAGAACATATTAAACTCAGAGATCATGAGGATGAGGAACTTTCTCATTACAGCAATGCCACCACTGATATTGAATTCCTTTTTCCTTTTGGATGGGGAGAACTTTGGGGGATTGCAGACCGAACGGACTTTGATTTAAAACAACATATTGAACATTCTGGTCAAGAAATGAATTACGTTGACCCGGAAACAAACGAAAAATATGTTCCTTACTGTATTGAACCGTCTCTTGGGGCAGACAGAGTTACATTGGCATTCCTTGTGGACGCATACGATGAGGAAATATTAACGTCTGCTGATGGCAAAGAAGATACAAGAATCGTTCTTCGCTTCCATCCAGCCATTGCGCCATTTAAAGCGGCAATTCTGCCATTGGCTAAAAAACTAAGCCCGATAGCAGAACCAATATTTGAAGCGCTTTCTAAACATTTTATGGTTGATTATGATGAAACAGGATCAATAGGAAAACGGTACAGACGAGAAGATGAAATTGGAACACCATTTTGCATATGTGTTGATTTTGATACTGAGATTGACGGCTGTGTGACGATTAGAGATAGAGATACAATGGAACAAATCAGAATACCGGTTGAACAAGTTAAAGCATACATTGAAAATAAGTTAATATTTTAACGGGGAGTAGAAAAATGAAGAAATTTGTATATTCTTTTAATGAAGGGTCTAAAGACATGAAAAGTCTTTTGGGCGGCAAGGGTGCGAATCTGGCAGAAATGACCAAGATCGGTTTGCCAGTTCCATTTGGGTTTACTGTAACAACAGAGGCTTGTAATGAATATTACAACCAAGGCAATACAATATCTGATGATATAATGAATGAAATATTTGACAAATTACTGGAGCTTGAAAATGTTACTGGAAAGAAATTTGGTGACGCCTCTAATCCATTATTGGTCTCAGTTCGTTCTGGATCAGTTTTTTCAATGCCTGGCATGATGGATACTATTCTTAATCTTGGATTGAATGATGATACAGTTGCGGGAATAGCAAGTTTAACTGGAAATGAAAGATTTGCTTATGACAGTTACAGACGATTCATTCAAATGTATGGAGACGTGGTTCTTGATATACATAAAACCAGATTTGATGCTATATTAGAACAAAAAAAGAAATCAAAAGGCTACAAGTTTGATGTTGAACTTATGACAGAAGATTTAAAAGATATCATTGCGCAGTATAAAGCATTTATTGTTTCAGAATCTGGGGCAGAATTCCCAATGGATCATAAAGAACAATTAAAGGGAGCTGTAAAGGCTGTATTCAAATCATGGAACAATGACAGGGCTGTTTTCTACAGACAGATTAATAATATTCCGTCAAATCTGGGAACGGCTGTAACAATTCAGTCAATGGTTTTTGGCAATATGGGAGATACATCCGGAACAGGGGTTGCTTTTACAAGAAGTCCGGTGAATGGTGGAAAAGAAATATTTGGAGAATTTTTAGTGGATGCACAAGGGGAAGACGTTGTTGCAGGAATTAGAACACCTTTACCAATTTCTGAAATGGCAAGTGCTTTTCCTGAGGTATATAAAGATTTTATCAGAATTTCTGAACTTCTCGAAAAACATTATACAGATATGCAGGACATGGAATTTACAGTTGAAAAAAATAAATTATATATGCTTCAGACTAGAAACGCTAAAAGAACAGCAGCTGCAGCGGTTAAAATAGCAGTAGATATGGAAAAAGAAGGATTAATTGATAAGAGAATAGCTGTAACCAGGTTAGAACCTTCACAAATTGATCAACTGCTTCATCCAATGTTTGATGCAGCTGAATTGAAAAAGGCTGTTATTATTGCAAAAGGATTGCCTGCATCGCCAGGAGCCGCTACAGGAAAAATATATTTCCACGCTGCAGATGCAGTTGCTGCGGTTGCAAATGGGGAAAAGGCCATATTAGTCAGACAGGAAACTTCTCCAGAGGATTTGGCCGGGATGTTTGTCGCTGAAGGAATTCTTACTGCAAGGGGTGGAATGACTTCCCATGCAGCGGTCGTTGCCAGGGGCATGGGAAAATGCTGTGTTGCAGGCTGCTCAGAAATTAGTGTCAAAGAAGATGATAAAACACTTGTTATTGGGGAAGAGACATTTCATGAGGGAGACTATATCTCCATAGATGGAACTGTTGGCTCCGTTTATAAAGGTAAAATTGACACGGTGATTCCAGAACTTTCAGGAGATTTTGGCACTATTATGAAATGGGCTGATGAAATCAGAACCCTTAAAGTAAGAGCGAATGCCGATAATCCAAGAGATGCATCTCAGGCAATAGAATTTGGCGCAGAAGGGATTGGACTTTGCAGAACAGAGCATATGTTCTTTGAAGCAGAGAGATTACCTGCAGTTCAAAGAATGATTGTTGCAGATACAGAAGAGGACAGAAGAGAAGCGTTAAAATTCCTTTTACCTTACCAAAAGGCTGATTTCAAAGGAATCTTTGAAGTAATGGGAGACAGACCTGTAACGATTCGTCTTTTAG
>JBBRXC010000053.1:0-10258 GCA_038248745.1 Peptostreptococcales bacterium
ATATCACTCTATTTCCCAAAATCAACTTTTTTTTACATTTGGGAAATAGTAATGCAGTACGAATCAAAAGTGACATGTAAATCTGATGATCCATGGCCCGCTTCTAAAGACAAAACCAGGCATAAAAATAGAGATTAGTAAGCTAATCTCTATAAATCGTCTGCACATGTCTCCACCTACAAATTAGGCAACACCTTCAAACCTTTATTCTATATACGTTTCAGGAGACAAACCGTCTCCACGTGTGTCGTCTGTGTAGTAGGAACATGTAAACTGCTTTTTCATTTTCGCCTCCACCAATTGTATCAACTTTTCACTAGATAATTCTATTCCTCAACAAAGTTTTATTCATATGTCAAAACATAAGTTGCTTCAGTCCCTCAGGTTTTCCTATTCTCTGGTGGTCGTAATCATCTAGAAGCTTTAATGCAATTGAATAGCTCTCTATGACACTTAAAACCTGTTTTGCATCAAGACTATTTTCTGCTCGCTTAAGTATTTTAATGACTTTCCCAAGTTGCTTGATTCGATTTGTGTTTATCGAATATCCTTTTAATATATGTTCCTTAAGCACTGTATTTGCCCAACGCCTGAATTCCAAACCTCGATTTGATTTAACCCTATACCCTACTGAAATAATGACATCAAGATTGTAATACCTTACATTATACATTTTGCCATCAAGTGCAGTTGTCAAGGAATCCTTGACAACTGAATCAGATTCCAATTCACCTTCTTAGTCAGTAACACGCATATTTCAACGTGCCTTGAGTAGATAAAAATGATGTCATGAAGACCCATTGAGTCCTTGGATGAGAGTCGATATTGATTAAGTTGCACTATTATATAACTTCACAAAATCTTAATAAGTAGCCATTTGGATCTTGGACAAGAAACTCCTTTTGTCTATGGATTACATCGCCTTCAATATATTCTGAACAAATTAGCTCTCTGAATAAGGGATAATTCATTTTAGCCAAGTTACAAATTAGCGCATCTACATTTTTCACTTCTATTTGTAAATTGAGTCCTCTTCCCAAAGGATACAATAGTTCACCGCTATTCCAACCCGTTTCATGGTATGCTTCAATCATAATCTGTACTCTATCCTCATATTCAATATAAGCAAAATCAGGATTCTTCCGCATATATTTTACATGAAAACCCAACCCATTGATATAAAACTCCAATGCCTCGTCAAAACTTAACACAGTTAGTTCTGGAACCATCACATTCCAATATCCACCCATTTATATCACTCCTCAAATAAACCGATTTGTTCGTCATTAGCTAATATTATTAATACCTATCTACGATACCTCTGTATTTCTAAATGCGTGAAACTATTATCCCTAAAATACTATCTATCTTTTTTTGATTTTTCTTCAAGTTCGACAAATCTATCAAAGTCACTTTCGTACAAATGATCCTGCACAATACGATATTTTTCAAATTCGTTTTCTGCATGTGCCTTTGCAAGCTCTGATGAAACTTTTCCAGAATCATTTAAAATTTCTCTATCCATCAATTTCAAAAAACCATTTAGGCGTTCCTCCAAATCTTCCATTGTCATAGGGATATGACGCATTGCCTGTAGCTCCGCCAAATCAAGATATGATGATACTATTCTACGAAGTTGTCCAAGTTCAGATTCTGCCAAATAGTTTTTGGCAATTACCACATCATATTTATGGATTTTGCAGTCAGGAGATCCATCCCATGATGTCAGTCCCATATGCTCTTTGCCACTATCCGCTCTATCATAGATTACTTCAGCTGCGGTTTGTCCATGCACACTGTAATGCATCTTATTTTGGATTGCGGCAAAAAATCTTCTTGTAGCTGTCGCCCTTGGGTCATAATCTAATGCAGTAACATAAATATCAGTAATTTTTTGGTAGAATTTCCGCTCTGACATGCGGATTTCTCGAATTTTTTCTAATTGCCTTTCAAAATACTCTTCAGTTAGAACTGACCCCCCATTTTTCAAGCGTTCATCATCCATCACCCAACCTTGAATAGTATAATCCTTAATTATGAAATTTGACCATTTTCGAAACTGAACCGCTCTCTCATTATTAACCTTAAATCCAACTGCAATAATCATTTGCAGATTATAGTGCATGACTTCTCGATTTACTTTTCTATCACCCTCAGTTTGAACTATCCGGAAATTCCGGATAGTTGTGGTTTCATCTAGTTCATTATCGGAATAAACCTTTTTTATATGTTCGTTGATTGTTCGTACATCAACATTATATAGTTCTGCCATCATTTTCTGGGTAATCCATATATTTTCTTCCTCATACCGCATTTCAATACTATTTGCGTTATCTCCAATAGATGCTACATAAGTTAAATATTCTGCTGCACTAGAACGGATTGTAATTTCATTTTTCTTTTTCATATTCGTAATCCCTTCTATCCTTATAGATCATAGTATATTGATTTCATTTTAGCATAAAAAGGCATACAGAACAAGTGTTCCATATGCCTTTGGGATAAAAATTTTATATGTTTTACTTCAACTAGGTCTCTAAAATTATTTCTGCAGAAGGCAAACCATTTCCACATGTGTCGTCTGTGGAGTAGGAACATGTAAATTGCTTTTTCATGTTTCTCCTTCTGTTTTTTCATAACAGTCAACTCTGTATTACAAAATATATGTCGCTATTATCCCACATGGGATAATAGGATAATGGATAACCAAAAGCCCCAAGTGTTCTTCATGTAGCTTTTGAAATAATATAAAAACCCATTGTTTTCTAGTTTACTATTTGACAATATCTTTCATATATTTCTCTTTAAAGGTATCTAACATTTTATGCAACTTTGCATGGGTGCCTTCTCCCATAACTTCCTCTTCAAATTCTTCAAATTCTTCTAATAACGCAAGTTGTTTATCTTCTGGAATTATCTTGTCCGCTATATCAAAGAGCACATTATTTTCTTTCATAATATGGCTACGAAGAAGTTTAATATATTCTGTTGCAGCTTTCGCAAAGTCCTGATCCTTAAAAATGCCATCAACAGCAGCTTGCATTTCAGCAATATGTTTTCTTCCCTCTGTATGTTCATAGAGCATTTGATCTATTATAGGACTACATGTCGAGTGCCCTATTTCTAAAATTGCCGGGAAAAACAATCCTTCTTCTTTTCCGTGATGACATTTATCTGCAAATAGTTTTAGAAAGTTTATCATTTCTTTTGTATCGTTCATTTCATATGTTTCATTATTTTGGATTCGCCCAACGATTTTCTCCAATATTTTCAATCCAAAAAGAATCCCTTCATGTTCATTTCTAAGGTCTTTGCTAGCATAATTCATAAAAATCCCTCCATCCATAACATACTATTATCGTTATTACTTACCAATTTATTTTCTTACGGTAATTACACTTACTGGGCATTCATCTTCGGCATTTTTTGCCATTTCTTCTGCATCCTTTGGTATATCATCCACATAAACCTCCGCTAGCCCATCATCGGCCATCCTAAAAACTCCAGGGCAAATGGAAACACATGCGCCGCAACCAATACAGCCTTCTCTATCTATTGATGCCTTCATTTTACTTCCTCCTTTCTTCTTCAAAATAATTACTATGAAGCGTTCTGAATCCCATGCTTTCCTGAGATAATTTCTATATTCATTTTATATATCATTACTTGATTGAGCATTTTTTCTATAACTATTTCCCCTTTTTCTCTATAGTCACTACTATTGCTTTCAACCACGCAAGTCATCAATTGTCGTTTTACTTCAGGATCATCTATTAGCTCAATTGAGCCTTCAACAACGACGGACGTGTATTTTCTTCCGAACTTTTCAGGGACAACTGCAGTATCTCCAAGTATAACGGCACAGCCTCTTGGGTTTATTTGCATTGCATCAATTTTCCTACCTGCCTTTGAACCATGAAAATATAAAGCATTGTCTTTATAAATGTAATCCAGTGGAACTCCGTATGGCAGTCCGTCGGCATCTACAAGGCTCAAAATTGCAAATTTATTGGTTTTTATCAATAACAATGTCTGCTCTTCTGACATCGCCAGATCTTTTCTTCTCAAGGTATGTTCCATTATATTTTAGCCATTTTTTTGCCATATTTCACTGCCTCATTAAGCGCATCTTCATCTGGCTTCCATTGATGCTTAAACCCTTCACCGATGACTTCAAATCCTGAATTTCCCATTAAGTCATTTAATACCTTTACCGACTCTCCACTCCAACCGTAACAACCAAAGGCAGCGGCTTTTTTATTCTTAAACTTCATGCTTTTCATTAAGTGGATAAAGCCTTCTACAGAGTGCAAAATACTATTGCTAACTGTTGGTGAGCCCATAATAACTGTTTTTGATTTAAACACTTCTGTGATCAGGTCATTTTCGTCACTTTTGGCAAGATTAAATATCTTGACAACCACTTCAGAATCAATAGAGCCAATTCCTTCGGCAATCTTCTCAGCCAACAACTTTGTACCATTGGATATTGTGTCATAGATAATTGTGATTTGATTTTCTTGATAGTCATTTGCCCAGTTGGAATATTTTTCGACAATTTGCATCGGATTATCTCGCCATATAACACCATGGCTTGTTGCAATCATATCAATCGGTAAATTCAATGAAATGACTTCAGCTAGCTTTTTTCGTAATATAGGATTAAACGGCGTCAAAATATTTGCAAAGTATTTAATGGCCTCATTAAAAAGATCACATTGGTCAACGAGATCATTAAATAATTGTTCTGTGGCCAAGTGTTGGCCAAACGCATCATTGCTGAATAATATATTATCTTGCGTTAAGTAAGTCGCCATGCTATCAGGCCAATGTAACATAGCCATCTCAACAAAGATCAATTCTTTGCCGTTTCCAATATCAATCTTGTCCCCCGTTTTTACAACATGGAAGTTCCAATCTTGATGATACTGACCTTTCAATGATTTAACTGCATTGGCTGTACAGTAGATTGGTTTATCAGGAATATGTTTCATTAACGCAGGAAGTGCTCCGCTGTGGTCAGACTCTCCATGATTGCAAATAATATAATCAATCTTGCTTAAGTCGATTTCACTTGCTAAATTCGCAACAAACTCTTCTCCAAAGGGTAGCCAAACTGTATCAATCAGGACAGTCTTTTCTTCCTGAATCAAGTAAGAATTATAAGTTGACCCTTTATGCGTCGAGAATTCATTACCGTGAAACTTTTGAAGTTCCCAGTCCACCTTTCCAACCCACGATACATTGTTTTTTACTTGTTTTTTCATTTTAGTTACCTCAATTCTTTTTTCTTATTCGTTAGTTTATAGGTACAGTAGCTTTAGTAGCAATGAGCTCCCTTAGTTTAAAGTATATAGATATCAATATACCCTTCAAGAGTTTCAAATAAACAATTGTATTAGTAGTACAAATCTGTTCACGCATTAAGTAAGATGCTATCCGTGAACTTAATATATGTTCAGAGGGAAATTTGATTCAGCAATAATGAGACAAGTATGAAATAAAGTTTGTAAAGATAACTGCTGCATTTCTAAATCTATGACGCTATTATACCATTAAACTATTTTATTTCATAACCAAGAATGTTCAATTACTGAACCATAATTAAAGTGTGATGGGTTAAACAATTTTGTATCGGCATGCAAAAATGTCATAATTCTGCCATATTCTCCTGATATATTGTGAATATATCAAAACAACATTGTACTGCATATTCTGCAAAAATGTTTGAAATACAAAATTAAGTGTATATTATATGAATGAATAAACTATATAAGTTTTTTTAGATAATTGTTATTTAAAAGAGTATTAAGGAGGGTTGCAAAATGCGAAAAATACTAGTTCTACCAATTATCTTGATTTTTGTGCTTACTTCGATTTTCAGCGTTTATGCTGATGATATGAACTTAAAAAATGTGGAGACAATACTGACAGAAATTCAGCAGGAACAGGGTGTTGAAACCGCCGAGCAAATCATTGCTGATAAAGTAAGCCAAGCAAAACTTGAGGAACTTGGGGACTCTGTTATGGAGACCATGATTGGAAATACTGAGCGTCATGATCAAATGGACATTCGATTAGGTGGAGATGGTTCTGCGTCTTTAACGGCCTTTCATGTGAAACTGGGCTATAATTATCTGTCAGGGTATCCAAATGGAATGATGGCGTTAATGACTTCAGGGATGATGGGGCCGACAAATGAAAAATATAACTCGAATTATGGAGGTGAAATGATGGGGAATTATAATAATGGGTTTGGTGGAATGATGGGATATTTTGGTTGGGGAGGAATGCTTGTTGGCGCTTTGATTTTAATTTTGATTATTATTGCAATTGTGTTTGCAGTAAAAGCTTTTATTAGAAAACCAACATCCTTATCTGCCGATCAGCCATTAGAAATATTAAAGAGGAGATATGCAAGCGGGGAGATCAATCAGGAAGAATATGAAAGAATGGTTCAGCATTTGAAGTAGTAAAATAAATTGAGAAGGCACTTCAGTTGCCTTCTCTTTTGTTTTATCTGAGATGGACATGTTCCATTATAGTTATTTGTATTATGAAATATATTCTATCCAACCACATAAATAAATTAGAATCGCATCATTTATATTATTCCAATAGCATTCGTATCTGCATTCTCATCTTGTAAAAGAGCTTGAATAGGTAGCATTCTTGCATCTTGGCCCCCAATAACTCCTTGATTTTTAGCAATATTAAAACCAATTAGAACAATGGCAATAATAACAATCCCCACCAGCAATAAAGATATTTGCACCCACTTTCTATTCACTAATTTCACGCCCTTTCTATCACCGGCGATTATTCTATCAAAAAGTTTTCAGTCTATCTTTAATAGCCTTGCGTTCACCGCAACAATTACTGTACTGAGAGACATAAGACCAGCCCCCATAGCAGGACTTACTAGTATCCCCTGATTATATAAAACTCCAGCGGCTAAAGGTATGGCAATAATATTATATCCTGCAGCCCATGCGAGATTCTGAATCATTTTTTTGTATGTTGCCCTTGATAGCTTTAATATATTAACTACATCCAAAGGATTGCTCCTCACCAAAATAATATCTGCCGTTTCAATTGCAACATCTGTTCCGGCACCGATGGCAATTCCAAGATCAGCCTTTGCAAGTGATGGGGCATCATTCACACCATCGCCGGTCATCCCGACGATTCTGCCTTCTGCTTGCAATTCCTCTATCTTCGATGATTTTTCTTGAGGAAGTACCTCAGCGATGACTTTATCAATACCTACCCTTTCGCCTACATAAGCAGCAGCTTTCTTATTATCTCCTGTCAGCAGAATAGATTCGACATTCATTTTCCGTAGGGTGTCTACAGCTTCTTTGGCTGAATCCCTGATAATATCAGATAGCGCTATATAGCCCAATAATTTGGTTTCTTCAAGTACAAATATTACAGTTTTCCCTTCTTGTGCCAACTTCTCATAATTTTCATCATCAAAACTGATATTTTCTGAGTGCATATACCCTGGACTAACAATTCTAATATCTCTACCACCGACTTTTGCCATCAGACCTTTTCCAGTGATGTTTTGATAATCACTTATCTCAAGTCGTTCCAAATCCTTCTTCTTGCCTTCATTCACAATTCCTTTTGCAATTGGATGCTCTGAATTCAATTCAACAGAATAAGCTAGCATTAACAGCTCTTCCTTGGTAACTGTCAATTCATGTATATCAGTAATTCCAAATTCCCCTTGAGTCAACGTTCCTGTTTTATCAAAAACAATTGAATTTATTTTTCTGGCATTTTCAAAAGCTGCCCTATCTCTAATCAAAAGACCTCGTTTTGCACCGATGCTGGTTGAGACGGCAGTTACAAGTGGCGTAGCTAGACCAAGAGCATGGGGACAGGAAATAATCATTACGGTTACCGCTCTCTCAATGGCAAAGTTCAAGTCTTTACTTATTACCATCCACACTGCAAATGTTATGATGCCTCCTGTCGCTGCAACATAAAAAAGCCACTTTGCTGCAATATCCGCTATCCTCTGAGTATTCGATTTTGACTCCTGCGCTTCTCGAACCATTTTGATGATTTGGGAAATAAAGGTTTTATCCCCTACTCGATTAACCTTGAATTTCAAGATTCCCTCTCCGTTTATTGCTCCTCCAATCACTTCATCATCGTTGCTTTTATCAACTGGCACGGACTCACCGGTAATCATGGATTCATTAACGGATGAAGCGCCATCGTAAATAATTCCATCGATAGGTACCTTTTCTCCTGGTTTTACTAGGACCAGATCACCTTCTTGTAAATCTTTTACAGGTACATCGTTGGTTTCTCCGTTTTCACCAATACGATGAGCTGTTTCAGGCATTAACTTCACTAATTCCTCTAAAGCTTTTGATGCCCCCATTACTGATTTCATTTCAATCCAATGGCCGAGAAGCATTATTACGACCAATGTTGCCAGTTCCCAAAAGAAATCATTCCCTTTTAGAACGAATACAGTAAGGGAACTATAAATATACGCTACTGTAATTGCCAAAGCAATAAGCATCATCATCGCTGGGGATTTTTTCTTGAACTCATCAATAGCTCCTGCTAAAAATGGCTTCCCTCCATAAAAGAAAATCATAGTAGATAGCGCAAACAAAATATATGAATCGCCTGTAAACCTCCAGTCAACTCCCATAAACATCTGAATCATTGGAGACAAGGCGAGTATTGGCACCATAAGAATTAGGGAAAAGAAGAACCTCTTTCTGAAGTCTGCAACCATCATTTCATGATGATCATGTCCTTGGTGTCCACTATGTCCTTGGTGATCGTTGTGTTCATCATTATCTATATGGCCTTCATTTTCCTTATCCATCTTGCTGTGATCCATCTTGTTAATACTAGAATTATTATTTTTCGGATTCATAACTTGCCTCCTCATTAAAATTAATATAGGCTGACGTTTTCATTATTATATTTGTTGTACAATATTATAGTACCCAATGTCCTTGATTATTAACTACAAGGGATTCAACTTTTAATAATATCCAGTATAGGCAGGTGACAGCCTCCCTTAATTATAAATAAAAACAAGTGCAAATGCTAACCACTGTTAAATGGTTAAGCACTTACACTTGTACTTGTACTTGTACACTCCGAAACGGAACAGCTTGGCCCTAGAGGGTGAGCATTTTTATTTGTGCTACATCTTTACAGATTACCCGTGTCTATTGATTTTTCAACATCATAAGGCAAACCATTTCAACATGTGTCGTCTGTGGAGCAGGAACATGTAAACTGTTTTTTCATATTTATCCTCCATTTTTTACCTCAAACTGCAGTCATTCCCAACTCCTGATTATAATAAACAATACAATCATTCACTTTCCAATTTCTTAATTTCATTCGTTCCAATCTCCTCGATTGCCTTTAACTGACGTATTGCTAACTTGTTTAATAATTGCAGCCTTTCCGCTTGCGGCTTTCCTTGTTCAATCAAAATTGCATTATAGCTTTCCATATTCGCTAAAACTAATAATTGATTCAACGTAGCACAGTCTCTCATATTTCCTTTTAAACTCGAATTCTCTACCCGCCACTGTTTTGCCGTTACGCCAAAAAGGGCTACATTAAGTACATCTGCTTCGCTAGCATAGGTCATGGATATTTGATATGTTGTCAATTCCGGTGGTATTAAATTTTCTTTTATTGCATCTGTATGAATTCTATAATTTAACTTTGATATTTCACGGTTTAAATTCCAGCCTAATGAAAGTCTGCTACTTTCATCTGTTTTCAATCTCTTATAATCTTTAATAATATAGAGTTTGAATTCTGCCGAAATCCACGAAGCAAATTCAAACGCAATATCTGAATGAGCAAACGTTCCTCCATATCGCCCTGATTTTGCAATGATTCCCTTAGCATTTACAACTGTAACCCATTTTGTTGGAGACATTGTAAATGCATTCAGCCCTGCTTCTTTTCTAAACCCGTCGAATTCGACGGGTTTAAAATCTTGGTTATGCAAACTTTCCCACAAACCTAAAAATTCAATTGTATCCCGATTACGCATCCAATTCTTAATTACATCATTTGGTTCATTGCTTTTATATCTAGCTATATCTGTAAGTGAAATATATTCATTATGAAAATCTTCAGTATAAATTGATATGTCGATACCTTTTGCGTGAATTGTTTCTTTAACAGGCTTCTTTGCCATATCTTAATCCCCCAGTTCATTTAATTTTCAAACTAAAGTATAGTCCTATTA
>JBBRXC010000054.1:0-10041 GCA_038248745.1 Peptostreptococcales bacterium
AATTAGATGGTGTCGCATTTGAGGGAGGAACTTCCAAAGCATATGATTTGAATGTGGGCGCAGGACAGTTTATCCCAGGGTTTGAAGAGGGATTAATTGGGGTGGAAAAAGGCAAAACAGTTGATATCAATGTAACCTTCCCCGAAGATTATGGATCTGCTACGCTGGCAGGCAAGCCAGTTGTGTTTACGGTGAAGGTAAATAGTATCACGCATCCGATTGCACCTGAATATAATCTTGATTTTGTCAAGGCAAACAGCAAATACACATCAATTGAAGAATATGAAGCTGGAATAAAGCAGGAACTTCTTCAAACGAAGGAAGATGGCGCATTAACAGAAAAACAAAATACACTTTGGAACAAGGTAATGGAAAATGCCAAAATTGAAGGGTATCCAGATGGAGAGATTGCGGCCAGAAAACAGGAAAATATGGAGTATTATACGAAATATGCGGCACAATCAGGAATGGAATTAAATCAATTTGTTGAGTCCTATTTTGGCATGGCGGAAGCTGATTTTCAGGAATATCTGGACGCGTATTCCAAAAATATCGTGGAACAGGAAATGGTAATGTATGCGATTGCAAAAGCAGAGAGCATTAGCATTTCGGATAAGGAATTTAAGGAACTGGTATTACTATCTCTAAAAGAACAGGGATATGAATCAGAAAAAGCATTTAAGACAGAAAAAGGAGAAGACTTCGAAACTTTTGCAGGAAAAGAAAATCTTCAAAAGACATTTCTTCTGGAAAAAGTAATCAAGTTTATTGTTGATGAGTCGAAAGCAGCAAAATAATAATGGTTCAATAATTTTGCCGGATTTTATTTCTGGAATTTAAATGAATCACAAAGCTCAGAGTGAAGAATTATAAAATTATTCTTCGCGCTGGGCTTTATTCTATTAATATCTATGCAAAACCCACAATATATAGTAAAATTAAAAAGATCGGTTGGAAATCATAAAAACAATTCAAAAATCAACGATATCGAAGTGCAGGAGGTATATTATGAAATGTCCATTTTGTGAAAACCAAGATACAAAAGTAATTGATTCAAGGCCAACAGATGAGGGTCAGGCAATCAGACGCAGAAGAGAATGCGAAAATTGCAACAAAAGATTTACAACCTATGAGAAGGTAGAAGAAATAGTATTAATTGTTATTAAAAAAGATGGAAGCAGGGAGGCCTTTGACAGATATAAAATTATTAACGGAATTATAAGAGCCTGCGAAAAAAGGCCGGTGCCAATTGCTGAAATTGAGCGAATTGTCAATGATATTGAAAGAGGCCTTAATAATATGATGGAAAAAGAAGTAGCGAGTAAATTCATTGGGGAACTTATTATGGATCATTTAAAGACCCTTGATGAGGTGGCATATGTAAGGTTTGCCTCAGTGTATAGACAATTTACGGATGCAAATACTTTCATTGCAGAAATCGAGAAATTTTTAAAGCATGAAAAGGGCGAAATTTAGATTTCATCTTTTAAAAAGGTGGGATATTTAAAGGTAAGGAAGGGTTTAAATGGGTAAATTAATTAGGGTGGCAATTGACGGGCCAAGTGGTGCCGGAAAAAGTACAATTGCAAAAGCGATAGGGAAACAGTTGAACCTGGATTACATAGATACAGGCGCCATGTATAGAGCGGTAGCTTATAAGATGCTTACCAACAATGTTAGCCTTTCAGACAAAGCAAAACTTGAAAAACTTTTAGCTAGTACAGAAATAGACTTTTCAAATGGCGACATTATACTGGATGGTGAGATTATTAATAACAAAATAAGGACTCATGAAATATCTAAAATGGCGTCAGACTGCTCTGCTTTGCCTCAGGTCAGGGAAAAACTTGTTGCACTTCAAAAAAAAATGGGAGAGACAAAAAACGTTATTATGGATGGCAGAGACATTGGAACGAATGTTTTAATCGATGCGGAATTTAAGTTTTTTATGACAGCTTCTCCTGAGGAGCGAGGGAAAAGAAGGTATATGGAATTAAATGAAAAAGGAGATAAAGTATCCTTGGAGCAAGTGCTAAAAGATATAAAGGAACGTGATCATAATGACTCGACAAGAGAACTGAATCCTTTGAAAAAAGCTGAAGATGCTATCGAACTCGACACGACAGGAATGACAATAGATGAAGTAATAAATAAGGTGTTAAAGGAGATAAAATAATGGCAATTGTAAGACCTTTTAAAGCAATAAGACCAAGAAGCGAATTGGCAGATAAGGTTATTTCTTTGCCTTATGATGTGATGAATAGAAATGAAGCGTCAAAGATGGCGGAGGGTAATCCCTACAGTTTTTTACATATCTGCAGATCAGAAATAGATCTACCTGATCAGGAAAATCCTTATGATAAAAGTGTTTATGAAAAAGCAGAACAGAACATTGAGAAGTTTTTGCAGGAAGGTACTTTTATTCAGGAAGAGAATCCAGTGTTATATATATATAAAGAAGTAATGGATGGTCGTAGCCAGGTAGGTATTGTGGGTTGTGTGTCAATTGACGAATACCAAAATAACATTATAAAAAAACATGAACATACTAGAGTTGAAAAGGAAATCGACAGGATAAACCATTTTGATATATGCAACGCAAATACCGAGCCTGTTTTTTTATCTTATCGGGAAGACAAGAGGATTAAATCACTTGTTGAAGCCATTATGTCGAATAATAGTCCAGTTTTCAACATCCTGTCTGTAGACGGCATTTCACATATGATGTGGACAATAGATGATCCAGGTATTATTGAAATGGTTCAGACTGTATTTAAAGATATTCCAAATCTGTATATTGCAGATGGCCATCACCGAAGCGCGTCAGCTTGTAAAGTGGGATTAAAGCGTAGAGAAGAAAACCCCGATTACACAGGGGAAGAAGAATTCAATTTTTTCATGGCTGCAATTTTCCCCGACAAAGATCTTAATATTTTTGATTACAACAGAGTTGTTAAAGATTTGAATGGGAACAGTAAAGAAGATTTTCTTCATAGAATTAGGGAAGCGGGCTTTGTTGTTGAAGAAAAAGGAAACAATATTTATTCCCCTGAAAGCAGACATGATTTTTCCATGTATCTGAGAGATCAATGGTTTAAGGTGACAGCAAAAAATGAAATCATCCCTGATCATGTGATTGATTCGTTAGATGTTTCAATTCTACAAAATAAAATACTGGGGCCTATTTTAGGAATCCAGGACCCAAGAACTGATAAGAGAATAGATTTTATAGGAGGAATAAGAGGACTCGAAGAATTAAAGAGAAGGGTTCATCTTGATATGGAAGTTGCCTTTGGCGTTTTTCCGGTTGAAATAGAGGATTTGTTGACAGTTTCAGACAATGACATGGTAATGCCTCCAAAATCAACCTGGTTTGAACCGAAGCTGGGAAGTGGGCTGTTTCTTCATAAATTATAGGGCTAAGGCAAAATATTGTTAGATTGCGTCATATGTGTTTTCCGTGTTTTTACTTGAAAAAAATGGAAAATAATGTTACAATGTTGAATACTAAATGAGGGGTTATTTAGTCTGAAAGGAGTTTGGAGATTAGTTCGCTGAGGCGTAAGGGGAAAAATGATCATTAAAGATTTACCAATGGAAGAACGTCCAAGAGAAAAAATGATCTCTTATGGAGCTTCTTTCCTTTCAAATGCGGAATTACTTGCTATATTAATCGGAACAGGTACAAAAAACAGATCTTCCATAGAGTTGGCTAATCAGGTCCTGTCTATTGAATCAGATGGCATCAGACATTTAACTGATTGCACGCCTGAGGAAATTTGCAAAATACCTGGCATGGGGATCGCGAAAGCTTGCCAGATTATTTCGGCGATTGAACTAGGAAAAAGAATTGCTACAAATCCAAGAGCCAAAAAAATCTCCATCAATAATCCGGATTCAATAGCAAGTCTTTTTATGGAAGAAATGAGATATTATAAAAAGGAATTTTTCAAAGTGCTTTTGTTAAACAGCAAGGGAGAAATTATAAGCATTGAAAAGACGTCAATTGGCGATTTGAACTCTACAATAGTTCATCCCAGGGAAATATTCTGCACACCAATCAGGCGAAGCGCTGCTGCTGTTATTTTTGTGCACAATCATCCTAGTGGAAATCCGATCCCAAGCCAGGAGGATATTGATGTGACAAACAGACTGGTAGAAGCGGGTAAAATATTAGGAATAAAGGTTTTGGATCATATTGTAATCGGTGATGGAATCTATGTAAGCTTTAAAGACAAACAGCTTATTTAAGGGATAACAGGGTAAGGGTAGTATGAGCTAATCATTATAAATTAATACTATGAATATAAATATAAACATATAAAACGGAGGTAGAAATGGGTTTTTTTAACTTTTTTAAAAAAGATATGGGCATTGACTTAGGAACTGCAAACACATTAATATATATTGCAGACAGAGGAATTGTATTAAATCAACCATCTGTAATAGCTTATGAAACAAGAACTAAAAAAATTATTTCTGTAGGAGATTCAGCAAAAGCGATGGTGGGAAGAACGCCGAATTCGGTTACAGCGATCAGACCATTGCAAGATGGTGTGATTTCGGACTTTGATATGACTGCGGAAATGTTAAGTGCTTTTATTACGAAAGCTTTAGGCGAAGGAGCTGGAACCAACAAACTCAGAGTTGTCGTCGGTGTTCCAAGCGGCGTGACAGAGGTTGAGAAGCGGGCAGTAGAAGAAGTGGTAAGACAGATGGGGGCCAGAGAGGTATTCATTTTAGAAGAACCAATGGCAGCGGCCCTTGGCGCCGGATTGAATGTCGATGATCCAGAAGGCTGTATGATCTGTGATATTGGCGGAGGGACCACAGACATAGCTGTCATCGCGTTAGGTGGGAATGTCACTAGCACATCAATCAGATATGCCGGAGATAAAATGAACGAGGCAGTTATTCAGTTTGTCAGAAAGAACAAAGGATTAATCATTGGGGAAAAGACGGCAGAAAATCTAAAAATCAGTATTGGCTGTGCCCTTTTAGACATTGACGAAGAAGGAAATGAAATTATTGAGACGATGATTGCCAGCGGAAGAGATATTCTCACAGGATTGCCGACTTCTGTTGAAGTGACCAGCAAAGAAATGATTATTGCATTGGAAGAATCGGTTGATATTATTATAGAAGGGTTAAGAAACACTCTTGAGAAGACACCACCCGAAATTTCAGCAGATATAGTGTCTTCAGGAATTATTTTAACCGGTGGGGGCGGCCTTCTCAAAAATCTTGACAAAATGATAGAAAACAAGACAGGTATGCGTGTTGAAGTGGCTGAAAATGCTTTTGAAGCAGTTGCATATGGCGCCGGTAAAAGTCTGGATGACATTGAAAAATTGAAGAGATATTCTACAAATTCGCTTCGAAGATAGGAAAAAGAAATGAAGTTGCCTAAAAACAACAAAAGAACACTGATATTGGTCCTTAGTATTCTGGTTCTTTCTATAATACTATTATTATCCTATAAAAATTTTGGAGAAAGTTCTGGGGTTGGCGGAGTTATTCAGCAAAGTGTCGCAACTGTTCAAGAACCACTAACCAAAGTTTCTGATGGTATTGCAAATGGATTGAGGGGAATTTTTAAATTCAAGGATGTAGTAGCGGAAAATGATAAATTACGAGAAGAAAACAGCGTTCTCCGAAAGGAAAATGTTGATTTGGTGTTGAATAAAGCGGAATTGGAAGAACTTACAATATTATCAAAGGCGCTTAATTATGTGGGGGTTCCTGAACGAAAAACGGTAGTGGCAGCGGATGTAATCGCCATGGATGGATCAAAATGGTTCAATATATTCACCATAAATGTTGGAACAGAAAGCGGGATTGAAAAGGATGATGTTGTAGTAAACGGCCTAGGCTTGGTCGGGAAAATAATTGATTCTGGAGAAGGCTGGTCGAAAGTAATCGGTATTATTGATGAATCCAATAAAGTGAGCTTTAAGGTTCTGCGAGATGACACCTTAATTGGCATTGTCAAAGGGGATGGCGCCAGTGGGCTTGAAGGATTTATGCTTGATGGTAAAGCAAGTGTCATCGAGGGCGATATTTTAGTGACGACTAACATAGGAATTTACCCTCAAGGAATTGAAATTGGTAAAATTTCTAAGGTGGAATTTGATAATGATACACAGCTTAAAAATGTGACAATTATACCTGCGGTTAATTTTAAAAATATACAAAGGGTGGCGGTAATACTATGAAAATAAGAATCGCTGCTATTGTTTTTGCGGTGGCCTTTTTAATACAGGGGACATTGTTGAATGGTTTGGCTTTTTTTGGCGTAACGCCCAATTTAATATTATGTCTCCTCATAGCGTTCACTTTTTTCTATGAGGATGAAGCCGCAATTTATCTGGCCTTAATATTTGGAATAATCAGTGATATTTGCTTCTCTAATATTATTGGTGTTTCTTCATTAGGATATTTGATTGTAGGGTTTTTAATAGTGAAGCTTAGACCCATGTTAAATAAGGAAAACATATTGGCATCAATTATTTTTGGCACATTAGGGACTTTGGCTTTCAACCTTTTTTACTGGGTAGGCACCAATGTGAATATGAATCAATTTGACTTTATGTACATTTTGAAGATGCAACCCTTATATGTCATCTATAATTTAATTGTAATGGTTTTAATTTATTTTACGTTGATTAACAAGGTTGTAAGACATAGAAGTGACAGGTATTACAGATGAAAAGAATTTTAAAATCAAGGAACCTTCAGATTACATTTCTCGTTTTCATCCTTATGTTCATTTTAGTCATAAGGCTTTTTATTTTGACTGTTATGGAGAATAATAAGTGGAGCGAAGCAGCTTCAGGAGTCAGTGTAAAAAATATTTACACCCCCGCACCGAGAGGAGAAATCTTTGATAAATTCGGCAGGCTTCTTGCGGGCAATCAGCAAACATTTGCGCTTCAAATAAATCCGACCTATTATGAAGATGATTCAGAAATAAATAGTGTTTCAATAGAAATTGTAAAGATATTAAACCAGAATGGGGACCCATATTATGACAATTTGCCAATAGTTATTGAGAATGGAACGTTTAGCTATACCTATCAAAAAGAAATTGAGGAGTGGCTTACTAGTCAAAATCTTCCTGCCAGTTTATCTGCAGAGCAAGCATTTAACGAACTTAGAAAAAGATATGATATAAATGAGGGGCTGGATCGGTATGCAGCACAAGCAGAAATGCAGGAAAATTATAAAATATTCCCTCCTATTTCGGTAAAATCTAATGTATATTTAAAAGATCTTGATAAAAAAAGTTTTCTCGAAAGATATTATTTAAGCCCAAAATTAAATGCAGAGGCAGCTTTTGCAAAATTAAGAATATATTTCAAGATAGATAAAGCATTGTCAAACGAAGAAGCTAGAAAAATAATGGTTATTCGAAATGAAATTTCGGCAATGGGTTACAGGCAGTATCTTCCTGCCAGAATCGCAACTGATATATCAGATGCTACGATTGTTTCTTTTGAAGAAAAAAGCAGTTTGTTCAAAGGGGTTGAGATTGTTTCGGAAACAAAAAGATATTATCCCAATGGTAATATGGCAGCTCATTTGTTAGGATATATGGGGAAAATTTCTGAAAATCAAAAAAAGCAGTATGTAGAAGAACTCGGATACAATGCCAATGACTTAATAGGACAGGATGGGGTTGAGAGTTCATTTGAATCTACCTTAAAAGGAATCGATGGCATAAAAAGCGTACAGGTAAACGCTTTGGGCGAACTTGTTGATGATATATCCACGATTGAACCTGAAAAAGGGAAAGATATTTATTTGACGATTGATATGGAACTTCAAAAAACTGCGGAGGCCACCTTAAAGCAGACGTTGGAAAAGATACAATCTGGAGGAACGTTTGTAGGGGAATATGGCAGTTATCCATTCAGAATACCTTATCGGAATGCGAATGTAGGCGCAGTAGTGGCGATTGAAGTTGAAACGGGGGATGTGCTGGCAATGGCAAGCTACCCGGATTATGATCCCAACCTTTTTGCCACTGGAATCAGTAAGGAAAATTGGGACGCTCTTCAGAGCAAAAACCCGAGAGACCCTCTGGCCCCAGTTCCCTTGTATAATGTTGCAGCAAGAACGGCAGTGCAACCTGGGTCTGTATTTAAGATGGTGACGGCAACAGCAGCACTAGAAAGTGGATTGGACCCCAATAGGAAATTGTATGATGGTGGATATGTACAGGTTGGAAACAGGAAGTATGCTTGTTTGCTATGGAATTCACGTAAAGGTTCACATGGAAACGTAGATTTGGCAAAAGCTTTGGAAGTGTCCTGCAATTATTACTTCTATGACATAGCTACGGGTAAAGATTTTTATAAAGGAATTTCTTTGGGTTACAAAAAGAAAATTACCATAGATATTATTTCTTCCTATGCAATGCAATACGGATTAGGCATTCCAACAGGCATTGAAATCAGTGAAACGATCACGGAAGCACCGAGCGCCGCAAGAAAAATGGCCAGCATCAAATCACTTCTTAAAAATGTTCTGATAGGACGGGCAGAAAAATATTTCAAAAAAGAAATTGTTTTAGATAAAAATCAGCTTAATAATAATATCCTTGAGATTGTCAGCTGGACGGAAGAAAACCCTTCAAGAAATCAGCTTTTGGAAAGAATGCCAAAGCTTGGGATTAAAGAGGATATGGTTGAAACTGTAACAGATTTATGTAAATACACCTATTACAATCAGGCACAATGGACTCTTGGAGATGAACTGAACATTTCCATAGGGCAAGGTGAAAATGCCTATACACCGTTGCAGATTGCAAATTATGTTGCAACGATTGGAAATGAAGGCGTGAGAAATAAAGTCAGTGTGATAAAGGCCATTGCGGGAATTGGGGAAATCACCAAGGAACCAGGCGTAGATATCGAAATCAGTGATAAAAAGTTCCTTGATGATATAATAAAGGGCATGAAACAAGTTGTAAGTGGTTCTTCTGGCAGTATGCGAGGACCATTCGCCAATTTCCCTGTCGCTGTTGCAGCGAAAACAGGAACTGCCGAGAGAGGTGGACGAATAAACCCACCCGATGAAGTGGAATACATAAAAACCTATATCAGCCGGATCAGCCCTGGATTGCAATGGAATGATATTGAAACAGAAATAGCCAGACTGTTGAAGGAATATCCAGACACCTTTGTGACAAGAGATACGGCAGTTAGGCAAGCTGTTATCAACCTAAGCAATGGAGGGGTGGGAAACGCCGATTTAGACGCTTATAAGAGCGAATACGATAACTTCGCCTGGGTTGTGGCACTTGCGCCAGCAGATGATCCTAAAATCGCGGTGGCAGTACTGATTGTACAAGGAGGAACTTCAACTTATGCAGGACCCATGGTCAAGGAAATTATCGGGAAATATTTGCAGGTAAATAAAATATATGATGAGTATTCACTGGAAACAAAGATGCAATAGAGAGGTTTAATCATGGATAAAGTAATATTAGTAGCTTCTGGAAAAGGTGGCACGGGAAAGACATTTTTCTCCGCAAATGCAGGAGCCATTCTTGCGGAAAGAGGACATAGAGTTTTATTGATTGATATGGATATGGGGCTTAGAAATCTTGATATTTCATTAGGTCTGGAAAATAAGGTGATTTACGATATAGTTGATGTGGTGTCAGGTGTATGCAAAATTAAGCAGGCAATCATTAAAGACAAACGGTTTACCTGTTTATATTTAATGTCTGCTTCACAAAACCGGAATAAGGGAGAAATTAATAAAGAAAACATGAAGGATTTGTGCGAAAAACTTTGCACAAAATTTGATTATATCATTATAGACTGCCCACCTGGAATTGGAAAAGGGTTGGATTTAGCTGCATCAGTAGCAAACAAAGCCATTATAATAACTGTACCAGAGTATGCAGCAATCAGAGATGCAGATATGCTTGACAGAACATTAATTGAAATGGGAGTAATGGACAGGAGTTATATTGTAAATAAGATTAACATGGCGTTGATGGCAGGCGGATTAATTCCCAATCTTGATCAA
>JBBRXC010000055.1:0-9827 GCA_038248745.1 Peptostreptococcales bacterium
AAATAAGATCCTATGTGTTTCACCCGTATAATATGGTAAAGGATCACCGAACCAACGAATAGGTTGGTAATGTTCACGGGGTAATGGATGGAGATATCGATTATTTTATCAACGAAAAATTAAAACAAAAGGATTAAACGATAGCTAAATCAAGAGCTAAAAAAACTGGATCAAATGTGAGAGGGAAATGCAACGATGAATGTAATTGAACAATTGGCAAAAGAACTGAATTTGAAAATTTCACAAGTCGAAAGTACGGTGAAACTTATTGATGATGGGAATACGATTCCATTTATAGCCAGATATAGAAAAGAAGCCACAGGGGAATTATCCGATGAAGTGCTTCGAGACTTGGATGACAGACTTGCTTATCTTAGAAACTTGGAAGACAGAAAACTAGAAGTCATTAGACTCATAGAAGAACAAGGAAAACTTACGGATGAACTGAAGGCCTTGATTGAAGCGGCAAAAGTTCTTCAAAGAGTGGAAGATTTATACAAACCCTTTAAGCAGAAAAAATCAACAAGAGCGTCAAAAGCCAAAGAAAAGGGATTGGAGCCCCTTGCGCTTATTATCTTCGCGCAGGAACTAACCTCGGGCACCTTAGAAGAGGTTGCGAAGCCATATGTTACACAGGTTGCTGAAGGTGAAACGCAAGAGAAGGCGGTCGGCTCAGTGGAAGAGGCAATTCAGGGCGCGATGGATATTATCGCGGAAATGATTTCAGACGATCCGGAAATCACCGCAATGGTTAGAAGTAAAACGCAGGCCTCAGGGCTTATTTCTTCTGAAGCGGTAAACGCAGAAGAAAGCACTGTTTTCGATATGTATTACAATCATCAGGAAGCAATTTTCAAAATTCCAAATCATAGGGTTCTAGCAGTAAACCGTGGTGAAAAGGAAAAGAAACTGAAGGTTAAAATTTTACCACCGGTTGAACAAGTAATTGAAAATTTAAATGAAATTGTGATCAACAATGAAAAATCCATATTTGTTGAATTATTAAGAGCTGTCATAGATGATTCCTATAAAAGACTGATTGCCCCTTCCATTGAAAGGGAAATGAGGAATTTTCTGACGGATAAGGCTGAACTAGAAGCGGTTAAGGTTTTTGGCAAGAATACAGAGAAGCTGCTGATGGCACCACCTGTAAAAGGAGCACGAGTCATCAGTATTGACCCTGGATTTAGAACAGGGTGCAAGGTGGCCGTATTAAATGAAACCGGGAAACTGGTTGCCTACACCACCATATACCCAACGGTACCAAGACAAGATATTGCAGGAACGGAAGCAACTTTAAAGAAACTTGCAGAAAAATTTGACATTAATATAATAGTCATTGGAAATGGAACTGGGTCAAGAGAGACGGAAGAGGTTGTGGCGGATTTTATCAAGAAAAACAACTTTGAAATCAGCTATACCATTGTAAATGAAGCGGGCGCATCTATATATTCTGCCTCAAAGATTGCAACGGAGGAATACCCTGATTTGGACGTAACCACCAGAGGGGCCATGTCTCTTGGCAGAAGATTACAGGATCCGCTAGCAGAACTGGTAAAAATTTCACCGAAACATATAGGCGTTGGTCAGTATCAGCATGATATCAACCAGATTCTTTTAGAGGGCGCATTAACCAATGTTGTGGAAGACTGTGTAAACAGGGTTGGTGTTGATTTGAATACGGCTTCTCCGTCTCTGCTTTCTTATATAGCAGGGGTAAATATGACCATTGCCAAAAATATAGTTCATTACAGGGAAGAAAACGGATCTTTTAAAGACAGAAAAGAGCTGAAGAAGGTTGGAAAACTTGGTGAAAAAACGTATAAGCAGTGTGCAGGTTTCATGAGAATTTCTGAAGCAAAGAATCCTTTGGATGGAACTTCGGTTCATCCCGAATCCTACAGTGCTGTTGAATCCATGTTTAAAAAACTGGGCATTAAAAAAGAGGAAATCGGAAAGGGCGCGGCAGAAGCCATTGAAGCGAAAATAGGCGAATTATATCCGGAAAAAAGCATGGAAAAAATGGCCGAAGAAATCGGCGTGGGTCCTATTACCCTGAAAGATATCATTGAAGAAATAAAAAAGCCGGGGAGAGATCCTCGAGAGGATGCTCCCCCTGTTGTTTTCAGAAATGATGTTAGAAGTTTTGAAGATTTGAAGGTTGATATGGAGCTTTCGGGGACGGTAAGAAATGTGGTGGATTTTGGCGCCTTTGTTGACATTGGGGTAAAAGGTGATGGACTTGTTCATATTTCTCAAATGAGTGATAAGTTTATAAAACACCCGATGGATCTGGTCTCTGTAGGGGATACGGTGAAGGTTAAAATCCTTAGTATTGATCACGAAAAACATAAAGTTTCTCTGACTATGAAACTTCAGTAAACTGTTGTATACAGTATAAATGGCTAAATTGCTGGCATTATAAAGAGATTTATGATAGGGTTAGAGGTATATACAGGGCGAAAGTATTATAATTTATAAGAAAAAGTTTTTGTATAGAGACAGAATTTTGTTATATAGAAACAAAGTGTTGATATATAAAACTAAATTAAAGGAGAATAAATATGATATTTGAAGCTTTAAAAGAGTTCGCAGTAGAAACTGGAATTGTCAATTTAGACTATAAAAGTGCAATTATGCTTGGCGTGTCTGTGCTTTTCCTATACCTAGCAATTAACAGAGGATTTGAACCTTTGCTGCTGGTACCGATTGCCTTTGGGATGTTGCTTTCAAATCTTCCTATCACAGGGATATTCAGCGAAGGCGGCTTGCTTTACACTTTCTATCATTTAAAAAGTGTTTTGCCATCCCTGATTTTCTTAGGGGTTGGTGCCATGACCGACTTTGGACCGCTTATTGCAAATCCTAAGTCTTTGCTACTGGGAGCAGCAGCCCAGTTCGGTATTTTCTTTGCTTTATTTGCAGCCATTATTCTCGGCTTCAATGCGCAGGAAGCAGCATCTATTGGTATTATAGGTGGAGCAGACGGCCCGACAGCTATTTATTTAACGCAGAAACTTGCACCACATTTACTTGGGGCAGTAGCAGTCGCGGCGTATTCCTATATGGCGCTTGTGCCGGTGATCCAGCCACCAATCATGAAACTTCTCACAACTAAGAAGGAAAGAATGATCAAGATGGAGCAGCTTAGACATGTAACGCAAAGAGAAAAAATTCTTTTCCCAGTAGTTGTAACAATAGTTGTCGTTCTAATCCTTCCGCCAACAGCACCGCTTATTGGGATGCTGATGTTAGGTAATTTGTTTAAAGAAAGCGGAAAAACACTTAGATTGTCAGATACTTCAGCTAATGCATTGGTCAATATTGTAACGATAATTCTTGGGCTTGCGGTTGGAGCTTCTGCACAGGGCCCTTCATTCCTTGTCATAGATACTATCAAAATTGTAATCCTTGGGATGGCAGCTTTTGCCATAGGCACTGCAGCAGGAGTATTGCTTGCAAAACTTCTTAATGCAGCGACGGGTGGGAAGATTAATCCGCTTATCGGTTCTGCAGGTGTATCGGCAGTTCCAATGGCCGCTCGTGTATCCCAAAAGGTCGGTCAAGCAGAAAACCCTTCCAACTTTTTATTGATGCATGCAATGGGACCTAATGTGGCAGGCGTCATCGGTTCGGCGGTAGCAGCAGGCGTTATGCTATCTATGTTTGGAGGAAGCCCATTATAGGCATTCGATATTGGGCTTGAGATTTTGAAATTCATTATAAGCAGCCGACATTGGGCTTGGGATTTTGAAACTCCTTGCAATTAGTCATTTGAAATTCATGTCATTCACAGGGGATGTATCAGGACCTGTGGATGACTTTTTTTATTGGTACAAACTATTTTGTCGCTGATTATTAGCGATTGTTTTTTTGGCGAAAATTTTCAAATTATCTTTTTTGACGAAATTTTAAAAATAATGCGTATAAAAACAAGCCGATTTTTATACGTTTTTCTATTTTTTTTGCCACTAAAGGATAAATGCAAATAAATGGGTTTGAACCCTTTGTATACAGTATTTATTAAAAATATCTATTGTATAAAAAAATCATTTGTGGTAGTATTTTACCGATATAGATTGGCGTGAATGCCGCTGTATAATAGTAAATTGAGAAGGAGAAAGAATTTAATGATATTTGAGGCCATAAAAGAGTTTCTTGCGGAAACTGGAATTGTTAACTTGGACTATAAAAGTGCAATTATGCTTGGTGTATCGGTACTATTTTTGTATCTTGCAATAAACAGGGGATTTGAACCATTGCTGTTAGTCCCGATTGCTTTTGGCATGTTGCTTTCTAATCTGCCTATATCGGGTATTTTTAGTGAAGGCGGCTTGCTTTATACATTTTATGAAATGAAGGGGATCTTCCCGTCATTGATATTTCTAGGCGTCGGTGCCATGACTGACTTTGGACCACTTATTGCGAATCCTAAGTCTTTATTACTTGGCGCTGCAGCACAGCTGGGTATTTTTTTCGCATTCTTCGGAGCGATTCTGCTTGGATTTAATGCGCAGGAAGCGGCTTCCATTGGTATTATAGGTGGAGCTGATGGCCCAACAGCCATTTATTTGACACAGAAACTTGCACCACACATTCTTGGAGCGGTTGCAGTCGCAGCCTATTCGTATATGGCGCTGGTACCGGTTATTCAGCCTCCTATTATGAAACTTTTAACTACGAAAAAGGAAAGAATGATTAAGATGGACCAGCTTAGATTTGTATCACAAAGAGAAAAGATCCTTTTCCCAATCGTTGTAACAATAGTTGTCGTTCTTATACTTCCACCAACAGCACCACTGATTGGTATGCTGATGCTTGGGAATTTATTCAAAGAGAGTGGAAAAACATTAAGACTCTCAGATACTTCAGCAAATGCACTGATCAATATTGTAACGATTCTTCTAGGGCTTGCCGTAGGAGCTTCCGCACAGGGACCAAGCTTCCTGGTATTGGCTACCATCAAGATCGTAATTTTGGGTGTCCTTGCTTTTGCTGTTGGCACTGCCGGTGGCGTTCTTCTAGGGAAACTTCTAAATGTACTGTCAGGTGGCAAAATTAATCCGCTTATTGGTTCCGCAGGTGTTTCTGCAGTCCCTATGGCAGCGCGGGTATCGCAGGTAGTTGGTCAGAAAGCTAATCCAGGCAACTTCCTTTTGATGCATGCAATGGGGCCTAATGTGGCAGGTGTCATCGGATCAGCGGTTGCTGCGGGCGTTATGATTTCCATGTTCAGCTAATAATTGGTTTACTGTTAATTATATGATAAAATGGTTTTGATAGGGATATCAGAACCATTTTTTTATGCGCTTGAAGGAGAAACAAAATGAACAAAATTACTACAGTATTATTTGATTTTGACGGTACTATAATGGACACAAACAGTTTAATCATAAATTCATGGCAATATACCTTCAGAACCATTGAGGGAAAAGAGCGACCAGAAGCAGAAATCATTGCAACGTTAGGCGAACCCCTTGCACTCAGCATGAAAAATTTATTGCCACAGGTGCCGGTTGACTATGCCATTGAAGTTTATAGAAAATATCAACATGGGAACTTTAGCGAAGAAATAGATATTTTCCCCGGGATGCTAGAATTAATAAAAGACCTTAATAAACAAGGATATAAGATGGGTATTGTGACTTCCAGAATGACAGGGACAACGATTCAAGGTCTTGAAAAATATGGCATTAAAGAATGCTTTGAGGCAGTTGTCACCTGTGACCATACCGATAAGCATAAACCGGATCCGGACCCTATCAATATTGCCCTTGAAATATTAAGGTCAACACCGGAGGAAAGTATCATGATAGGAGACAGCAAATTTGACATTCTTTGTGCTAAAAATGCGGGGGTGAAGTCTGTTTTAGTGGGTTGGGCAATTGCACTGTCTGAGGAAGATCGAGGGGGAGAAAGCGCTCCAGAGCATATTATTGAGAAGGCGGAAGATCTTTTCTTATTGCTTCAATAAATTGAATTGACATGCAGACGATAATAAAATATAATGTTATCAAATAGTTTGATTATCAAAGTAATTTTAATAACCTTATCAAATAGTAAAGAGTATTAATAAAAGTATTATTTAATGCTCAAGAATTAGAGAATAATTAATCAAAAAAGTACCGTTGATAAGGTGCTAAGGAGGATATGTTGGGCGTAATAATAAATGGAATTGGTAGAGCCGTTCCAAAAAAGATTTTACATAATACAGAGATTGAGACAATGATTGAGACAGACAGCAACTGGATCATTGAGAGAACTGGGATTGAGGAAAGAAGAGTTGCAGAACAAGAAAAAGGAATTGATCTTGCAGCGGCGGCGGCAAGAGAGGCACTGGGGGATAAAGATTATGATTCAATTGAGTTGGTCATTGTTGCAACCTTGACGCCGGACATGCTGATTCCTTCCATGGGGGCACTGGTTAAAAAAGAACTTCAACTTAAAAATGCTATTGCCTTTGATGTGAATACGGCATGCAGTGGTTTCCTTTATGCAACCTGGATGGCAGAGGCTCTTATGAAAAATAGCGTAAGTATGAATGCGAAGACCAATGAGATAAAACGCGCATTGGTAATAGGCGTTGAACGTTTAAGTAGAATCGTTGACTGGACAGATCGAGGCACTTGCATCTTATTTGGAGATGGCGCGGGGGCGGTATTGCTAGAATGGGATCCAAATCAGGATGGTATTATCTCAAGCTTTATGAAGAATTATGACGACAATGCGGATACGTTGATTTGCGGAATGGAATATTTGAAAACCCCATTCACAAAGGATGAAGATATCAGCCAGACGCTAAAGATGCATGGAACAAAAGTCTTTAGATTTGCGGTCAATGCAGTGGGAGAAGTAATGGAGGAGGCTTTGAAAAAAGCCAATTTGACAGCGGACCAAATCGACCACTACATACCACACCAGGCCAACATGAGAATTATCAATTCGGCAGCACAAAGATTTAATCAGCCTTTGGAAAAATTCCAAATCAGTATAGACAAAACGGGCAATGTCTCGGCGGCCAGTGTGCCGATGGCAATGTTTGATATATATAAGACCGGTAAAGTAAAACCCGGGGATTTAGTAATGCTTGTAGGCTTTGGCGGTGGCTTGAGTGCAGGCGCAATAATATATAGAGCTTAAGGGGAGATGCAAGTATGATAAATGTATGTGAATTATTAGATATAGAATTTCCGATTATTCAGGGAGCGATGGCATGGATTTCCGACAGCTCTCTAGCAGCAGCGGTCAGTAATGGTGGTGGACTGGGCGTAATCGCCGGAGGCGGTGCAAACGGAGAATGGCTAAGAACTGAAATACGACAGGCAAAACTGTTAACGGACAAACCTTTTGGCGTTAACATTATGCTTCTTTCTCCATTTGTGGAGGACCAGATCAATGTGGTTTGTGAAGAAAAAGTTGCAGTGGTTACCACAGGCGCTGGAAATCCCGGGAAATATATTGAACGGTTAAAAGCCAATGGGATTATTGTTATTCCAGTTGTTCCGTCGGTAGCATTTGCCATGAGAGTAGAAAGAGCCGGAGCGGATGCAGTCATCGCGGAAGGACAGGAAGCAGGCGGCCATATTGGGGAAATCACCACGATGGCGTTGGTGCCACAAGTGGTAGATGCTGTAAAAATTCCAGTCATTGCTGCGGGGGGCATAGCTGATGGCAGAGGCATTTGTGCAGCATATATGCTGGGCGCAAAAGGCGTTCAGCTTGGGACAAGATTTGTCGTGGCAGACGAATGCACCGTTTCAGAAAATTACAAAAATGCAATTATAAAGGCGAAAGATACGGACACCTGTGCAACGGGTAGAAGCACTGGCCATCCTGTCAGAGTGCTGAAAAATAAATTATCAAGAGAAGTAATGGCACTTGAGAAAAAGAATGCAGAGCAAGAAGAAATTGATAGAATTTGTACTGGTTCATTACGGAACGCAGTAGTTGATGGAGATATGGATAGAGGCTCTATTATGTCTGGCCAGATTGCAGGGCTTGTTAAAAGAAAGCAACCTGCAGCGGATATAATCAGGGAAATATTTGAGGAGGCATATAAAATATATGAAGATAGGGATATTATTTGCGGGCCAGGGCGCTCAGTATTCGGGGATGGGAAAAGATCTTTATGAAAATTCTCAGGCAGCAAGAGATGTATTTGATGCAGCAGGAGAAGAAATAAAAGAATGGTGTTTTAACGGCACAAAGGAAATGCTACGAATGACCAGCATCACCCAGCCATGTATTTACACTGTTACAATGGCAGCGTATGGCGCATTACAAGAAGAACTTGCAAAATTGCATATAGATGCAGTTGAAATAGTAGGCATGGCAGGCTTTAGTCTAGGAGAATATGCAGCTTTAACGGCAGCAGGTTCTATCGATGATTATAAAAAAGGAATTGGTATTGTCACCAAAAGAGGGCAATGGATGAATGAGGCAGGACTTGGAGAAGATGGAGAACCTGTCGGAGGAATGATGGCCGCTTTTGGAGATAGAGAAAATATTTTAGATTGCGTTGAGTTGTGCAGGGAACATGGCATACTTGAGGGCGTGAATTTTAACTCGCCGACGCAGACCGTCATTGCAGGGGATAAGGCAGCCTTGGAAAGGTTTAAGAGAAGGTCCAAAGAACTGGGGCACATCAAAGCCATTCCATTGAGTGTAAGCACTGCTTTCCACAGCTCTATTATGGCGCCCAGCGTGGAGAAATTGAAACGACTTTTAAGTCAAGAAAAATTACATCAGCCTACTGGCAGATTATATTCTAATGTGACGGGGAAAGCCTTTGAAGAGAATACGGATCTGGCTGAATTAATGGCAACGCAGGCAATGAGTCCTGTTTACTGGCAGGAAACAATTGAAAATATGCTGAAAGATGGTGTGGAATTATTCATTGAAATAGGTCCAGGGGCTACGCTTTCAGGCATTGTAAAAAAAATTAATCATGAAATAAAAACAACTCATGTAGAAGATATGGAAAGTCTGCATCGGACAATTGGTATTTTGAAAGGAGAAATTCAATGCTAAAAGGTAAAAGTGCCATTATTACAGGTGGCGTCAGAGGCATTGGCAAGGCCATCGCAGCTGAATTTTGCAAAAATGGCGCGGATGTTGTCATCAGCTACAGAAGCAATGAAGATGCTGCAAAACAGACAGCAATAGAGCTAGAACAGTATGGAACAAAAGTCATTACTGTTAAAGGAGATATTACTGACCCGAAGCATGGCGAGGATCTGGCAAAAATTGCAAAAGACGCTTTTGGAAAAATTGATATTTTAGTCAATAATGCGGGAATTACAAAAGACGGGTTAATGATGAAAATGAGCGCAGAAGATTTTAGTAGTGTCATAGACACCAATTTAAACGGTACTTTCTATTGTACGAAAGCCGTGACACCGATTATGATTAAGCAAAGGGCTGGAACAATCATCAACCTTTCCTCCATCGTTGGGGTGAAAGGGAATCCGGGGCAGGTAAACTATTCAGCATCAAAAGCCGGCATTATAGGACTGACCATGTCCGCAGCAAAAGAACTTGGGCGAAGAAATATCAGGGTGAATGCCATTGCTCCTGGATTTATTGATACAGAAATGACAAAGGTACTGACAGAGGAACAAAAGAGTAAAATGCTTGAATCTATAAGTCTGGGCAGACTTGGAAAGCCGGAAGATATCGCGAAGACTGCAGTTTTTCTGGCCTCAGATGGCGGTGCGTATATTACAGGCCAGGTAATAACAGTAGATGGTGGCATGAGTATTTAGAATTAATAAAAGGGTGGGAAACTAGGCGCAGGCTGATAAGTACAGTAAAAGTGCGCCACCAGG
>JBBRXC010000056.1:0-9757 GCA_038248745.1 Peptostreptococcales bacterium
AATTTGGATATAGAGTATCCTGAACGAGTATTGAAAGAGGCAAACAAATGTAGCAAAGTCATCACTTTTGGCCTCAATAAAGGTGCAGATATTTATGGATACGATATTATCACAAATGAGAAAGAAACCAGTTTTACTGTTCAATGTGACAGTTTTACAAAGAAATTCAAACTTTCTATGCACGGATTTTTCAATGTGTACAACGCATTAGCAGCCATTACAATTTGCTACGCTTTAAATATTCCACTTGATCATATCTATCATGGCTTAAAAAAAGCCAAGGTGAGCGGCAGGATGGAAATTTTCAATGAACCAGAGAAAAAACTTCAAATAGTCGTTGATTATGCACATAATAAAATGAGTTTTCAAGCATTATTTGAGTCAACAAAAAAAGACTTTCCTGATAGTGAAATTTCCATTGTTTTTGGTTGCCCTGGGAAAAAGGCACAAGCAAGAAGAAAAGAACTTGGTCAAATAGCAGGAAAATATGCAAACAAAGCCTATATTACAGAGGAAGATGCAGGGGAAGAACCTGTTCTTAAAATTTGTCAGGAAATAGTGAAACATATGGAAGGCAACACTTGTGAGTGTTCTATTATAGAGGATAGAGAAGAGGCAATCAGAGAAGCCATCAAAGAGGCAGCGGTAGGTGGGGTGATTCTGATCACTGGAAAAGGCAGAGAAACCAGACAAAAACGAGGATTGCTATATGTTAAAACAAGATCTGATGTCAAAATCGTAAAAAATATTTTAGAAGGAAAATAGAAATGTCTGGGTGCCTCGGCGATTGAATCTTTTAGGATTTATCGATGTGTAGGTGCTTTGGCGATTGAATATTTTAGGATTTATCTTTTTAAGGCAAAAAAAAGAGGAAAGCGTATAAAAACCCGCTTGTTTTTATACGCTTTCTTTATTTTGGGGGTGAATTAGTATAAATTATTTAAAAATGATTCATTATTAAAGATGTGAATAGCTTTTTTTATACTTAAATCACAAATTAATTACTGGAAACGTATAATCAATTTTTTTTTTTATACGTTTAACGTCTGAAATTGTGCGATATAGTATAATTAGGAAATATTCGCCAAAAAAACAAGATCTTTTGGCGGATAAAGCTTGAAGAGCGTGGTAGTTAGGAAGGGCGTGGTAGTTAGGAAGGGCGTGGTAGTTAGGAAGGGCGTGGTAGCTTGAAGGGCGTGATAGGAGGTTCATCCGCTTTTACATGTCATTGAAATGTATCTCTATTTGTTTGAATTTTGGAGTTTCATGATTAATTGAGCAATATCATCTGGAATAGGGGCTTCCAGTTGGAGTTTTTCTTTTGTGACGGACTTGTAAAAAGATAATTTATGGGCATGCAATGCCTGTCTTTCAATCAATAGAACATTGGCGCCACCATAAAGGTGATCACCGACGACAGGGTGACCCATATGGGACATATGGACCCTTATTTGATGGGTTCTGCCAGTTTTAAGGATAAGTTCAACTAAAGTATAACCTGTTTCATATCTTTCAAGAACTTTATAATGGGTGATGGAATCAGCGCCCGTATCATCTAGGAGGACTGATCGTTCTGGTCTTTCCATATCGGGTCTGCCGATGGGGAGATCAACGATCCCTTCATCATTTTCAAGAATCCCTTTCAAAACGGCCATGTATTTTTTTTCAACTTTATTATTTGCCATCTGTTTTGTGAAATCATCCTGAACATGAGAATTTTTTGCCACAACCAAAATGCCAGAGGTTTCCATATCCAACCTGTTAATAAATCTGATTTTAAAGCTTTGTTTAGACTCAAGCATATAATTCATGACACCGTTGGCCATGGTATGAGAATGATGGCCTTTTGTTGGATGAACCACGATTCCAGCTTGCTTGTTTATAACAAGCAAATCATCATCTTCGTAAACAATTTCAATTGGAATTGGTTCTGGAATAAAATCACTGACTTCTTCTGGCATACTGATTGATAGGATATCTCCAACATCGGGGAGGAGGTATGTTTTAACCGGTTTGCTGTTAAGTAAGATTAAATTCTCCCTTTTAATTTTTTTATTTAGTCTGCTTGAAAGGTTGAAATTCAAACGCAAGAGCTCCTTTATCTGGCGCTCTTTTTTTACATCATCTTCTGTAACTATATAATTGAATTTACTCATATTTCACCAATCTTTATAAAAATTTGCTTTTGACTTTTGACCAGAAATTATAATTTTCAAATCGAAGCAGCTTCACTTCTGTCGTTGATAATTCAATACTTATATACTCAAGATCGCCATAACTGTATTGGGTTCCATCAACTAGTATTTGTATGCCATGGTTTTTGGGATATTCCGGCATGATTTCTAGAGAAGAATTGGTCGGTAGAAGGATACTCGAAGTAAAAGAGCGATAAGCGGTTGTATTCATGGGGGCTATTGGTGTTAACTGTAAAAGATTTAATCTGGGGTCTACAATGGAACCACCAAGAGAATAATTGTATGCGGTGCTTCCTGCAGGGGTTGCAACAAGGATGCCGTCTCCACTGAATCGTTCTATAAAGCTTCCCCCTATTGAAATATTCAGATGAATGGAATAGGACATATCTCCTCTGATGATGATTTCGTTTAAACCTTGATGTACAATTTTTTCTCCATCGATTCTGGCCGTCGCTATCACTGTGGATAAAAGCTGGATTCTGTATTTTCCTTGTTTATAATGAAAAATAAAATCATCCAGTTGGTTTGGCTGAATTTCTTGAAAAAACCCTAAATGCCCCGTGTTTATGCCAATGATTGGCGTATTAGGAAAGTCTAGGTCATGAACAGTTTGCAGAAAAGCGCCGTCTCCACCGATACATACGATGAGCTCAGCATCTTCACAAAAATTGGAAAGGACAGTGAAACCACTGTTTTCCAGTTTGATTTTCAGCAATTTTTCTGTCTCTATAGACACTTTTGTTTCATTTCTGAATATACATATTTTCCGTTGATTCATGTTACCACCTATAATAATCTTTCAAGTTGATCTATCAATGATTCAAATGCTCGCATAGCGCTTTCAATTGGTTTGGGGCTGCTCATATCTGTACCGGCAATTTTTAGTAATTCAATAGGATAATCACTTTCACCAGATTTAAGAAATTCAATATAAGCATCTCTTTCAGCGTCTCCGCCAGAAATGATTTTTTCTGAGATGGCAGTAGCAGCTGAAAAACCAGTCGCGTACTTATAAACATAAAAAGCATTGTAAAAATGGGGGATTCTTGACCATTCGTACTCAATTTCTTTGTCCAGCACTACATCTGGTCCAAAATATTTTGCCACCAATTGCTTGTATTCCCTACATAGCCAGTCGGCGGTTAACGCTTCGCCATTTTCTACTGCTTTATGGGTAAGCATTTCAAACTCAGCGAACATTGTCTGTCTGAATAATGTTGATCTGAATTCCTCAATATATAATGTAAGAATGTATTTCTTTGTTTCTACATCCGTTTCAGTTGCAAGTAAATGTTTCATCAATAAAGATTCATTGACAGTGGAAGCTACTTCAGCTGTAAAAATAGAATGTCCCCCATAAATAAATGGCTGTTCTTCTCTGGTAAATTTTGAATGAAGGGAATGGCCCATTTCGTGTGTCAAAGTAAACACATCCTTATATTTACTGTTATAATTCAACAAGACATAGGGCATACTGTCATAACTTCCAAAACTGTAGGCACCACTTGTTTTGCCTTGATTTTCATAAACATCAATCCATCTTTCTTTGATACCAGTTTCAACTCTTTTTAAGTATTCTGGTCCAAGTGCAGACATACCAGTTTTCATTAACTGCAGCGCATCTTCGTAAGAGAGAGTTTTATCTGGTGCATTGAAAAGAGGAACATATATATCATACATGTGTAATTCATCTAATTTGAGAATTTTTTTTCTTAAATTCATATATCTATAGATTAAACCAAGATTTTTGTTGACTATTTCAACTAAATTCTCATAAACCATAGGAGAAATATTGTCCCCAGAAAGAGCTGCATCGAGGGAAGAAGGATAATTTCTTATTCGAGAAATGATGACATCCGTTTTTGTATTATAGTTATATGTTGTTGCTATAGTATTGATTTGTTTGATATAAGCGTCATACATCTTTGTAAAAGCTGTTTTGCGAAGTTCTCTGTTGTTACTTTCCATAAATCCTATGAATTTCCCGTGTGTTAGTTCAACTTCATCCCCGTCTTCGTCCATTATAGTACCAAATTTAATGTCCGCATTGTTTAACATTGTAAAAATATCATTGGTTGCGCCGGTTATTTCGCTGTATTGAGAAATAATATTTTCTTCTTCATTGGAAAGTATGTGCGCTTTTTCACGGAGCATATTGTCTATGGCAAATTTATAAATTTTAAGGCCTGGTTCATTTTCAATGAAATCAATGAGTTTGTTTTCAGACATAGATAACAGTTCAGGTGTAAAAAATGACATTGCGGTGGATGCCTTAGCAACCAGAGAGCTGCATCGGTCATTCATGGTCTGGTATTGATCAAGTCTGTTATCTTCATCTCTTCTCATCCTTGAATAGACATAAATTTTTTCTAATAATTGCCATATCTTATTTTTATCGTTAAAGGCATCTAATAAAGTTTTAGAATCAGTGGCTAATTTGCCAGAATAAGTTTCGTATTGCTCAGATAATCTAATCACTTCCAAAAAATCTCGTTCCCAATCCGATTCGTCGGGATACATTGCTTCAATATTCCATTTGAAGTCGGTTGATATTTCGTTTCTTGTCATGGTTTTTTTGGCATTCATAAAAATCCTCCAATTAAATTAAATAGGTATTCTTTTTTAATGGTTTCTATAATATAATATGTGTAGTATTCTTATATATTATAGCACATTCTGAAAGGAAATAAATACAATGAACAATAGACCGATAGGTTTTTTTGACTCTGGTCTTGGAGGCTTAACATGTATACCACATTTGATGAAAGCATTACCTGAAGAAAAGATTATCTATTTTGGAGACACTGCAAGGACCCCTTATGGTTCAAAAGCTGTATCAACAATTAAAAGTTTTTCAACTGAAATAGCTGATTTCTTGGTAAAACAGGATGTCAAGATGATTGTAATAGCCTGCAATACAGTAAGCGCAACAAGTTTAGAAGATTTAAAACAGAGATTCCCACAAATACCCATTATTGGAATCATCGAGCCAGCTGCCATAAAAACTGCTGCTTTAAGTGATAATTATAACAAAATTGGCATCATTGGTACAAAAGTTACAATTAAAAGCGGAATTTATGAAAAACTGATTATTAAACTAAACCCTGAACAAAAGATTTTTTCTGTTGCCTGTCCAGCTTTTGTCCCATTAATTGAAGAAGGGATCATTGATCATGATATTATGAATTTGACAATTAAATATTATTTGGATACTTTTATTAAAAATAATAATATTGATACGCTGGTCTTAGGATGTACCCATTATCCATTAATCAGAAAAAATATTGAAAAGATTTATCCTGATTTGAAAATAATAGACCCTTCAGAAATTGTGATATCCACAATAATTAAGCAACTGGAGGATAAGAACCTGATTGCAGACGTACCGAATTATGAGAATATATTTTATGCCAGTGACCTTTCTGAGAATTTCATGAATATGATAGATAGAATATTCGATAATTCTGGTGTAAATGTTAAATTTAAAAGTTTTGACTTAGAAGAATTTAGAATGGAGGGGAAGTAAAATGAAATTGGAAGAGTTATTAGAAATCCTTGATATTGAAGAACCGGAAGAATTTAAATTTTATGAAAACTTTGCAGATCTGATTGAATATGAAGGAGAAATTCAGTATGACGCTTTATATTCACTCATAAAAAAAGTTGACATGATCACTTTGGGTGAATTTATTGAGACTTATTTGGATGATGTGCTTGAAGGAATTCCAGAAGAAGATGGCATCGATGCCTATACTTTTATTGTTTCAGTGAAAATGATGCTTTTGGGGTTGGCTGAGTCCATCTCAAATGCGGAAGAAGATGAAGAACGAGATGAATTGCCTATTTTTGTGGAAGAACTTTATAAATTCAGAAACTGGTTTATTCGAGACAGTATTGTTCATATGACAAAAGAAAACGATCCAACTATTATTTCAGTTCCTCTTTTGGAAGCGATCATATCTTACAGAATAGAAAAATTAAATGAAGAACATTATTCTTATAATTTTGAAAATTGTGTGCCTTATGAAATTGATGAATATATTGTTTCCTATGCCTCCGCCATGACAGATGTAGAGGATGAACAGGAGGATGCTGATCCGTATTTAGAAGAAGAGGAAGATGACGAGGCATAAAGGCGAATGAAAAGCAAAGATTATAAAATCGGTATGCTTTGTGCAATTTTTAGTGCAGTTACTTGGGGATTTTTACCGATTTATTGGCAATCGCTGCGACCTATTGATTCTGTTGCAATTATTTTTTACCGGATTATTTTTGTTGCACTGTTCACATTTATTCTGTCATTAAAACTCTATGGCATGGAAGGAATAAAAGCACCTCTTAGAATTAAAGGCAATAAACTGAAGTTCTTTTTAGCAGGACTATTAATTACATCAAACTGGAGTATCTATATAGCGGCTGTAAATGCTAATTTTGTTATTCAAACCTGTATAGGATATTACATAGAACCTATTATTATTTCTGTTTTTGGTGTGTTGATATTCAAAGAAAAATTGGGGACGTATAAAAGGGTTGCTTTAGCTTTTGCAGGGGCTGGTGTGTTTGTGATGCTGGCCTACTATAGAGAAATCCCCATGATTGCGTTAAGCCTTGCTAGTACATTTGCCCTGTATACTGCAATTAAGAAGAGCTATAAACTCGAAGCCGTATTATCACTTTTCTATGAAACCATGTTTTTAGTGCCGGTAGCAATCGGCATGGTGGTATACTACGAAATGCATGGGCTGGGCGCTATTGGGGTTGCATCTAGTTTTCAAATTTTTCTGCTATTGCTGATCGGATTTTTCACAGCTGTGCCATTAATCCTTTTTACAATGGGCGCAAATAGAATTACCATGGTTAATTTGGGGATCATAGAATATATTTCTCCCTCTATAACCCTTTTGCTGGGGATTTTCTTGTTTAAAGAAGCATTTGATTCAGTTCAATTTTTTAGCTTTGTCATCATCTGGGTTGGTTTGGCCTTCTTTACGTATGGAGAATATAAAGAACAAAATAAGATTAAAAACAGGAAAGAAATAATTAATGAAAAATGAAAAATTAGGCGTTTTAAATATTGCCCTCGTATATGTTGGAACTATTATGGGGGCAGGTTTCGCATCTGGCAGAGAAATTTGGCAGTTTTTTGGTGTTTTTGGAAATAAAGGGTACATTGGGGTTGGATTTGTTGGCATTCTCTTTATCACAATTGGTATCATAACCAGTAAAATAGCCAGAAAATTACATACAAACAATATGGGAAAAGTAATCGTTCCAAGTGGGAACGGCGTGTTAATCACTTTGGTAGGATATTTTATGGCATTAATGCTATTTACTGTATTAGTAACCATGTCGGCAGCAGGCGGAGCATTGTTCAATCAACAATTTGGCGGTAATCGAATCGTAGGTGGTTTCATTATTATTTTTTTTGTTGTGCTTACGGTGATTGGCGGATTTGATCGTGTTTCTCGAGTATTCGGTTTTATTATGCCCATTCTTGTCGTGGTTGTTATTGCCATATCAGTCATCGTCATATTTTCAAAATTGCCGACGGAAGCAGTAGAAACCATTATTAAGCCAAGTCCACTTGCGCCAAACTGGTATATAGCTGCCTTTTTATATATTTCATATAATGTGTTGGCAATCATACCGATTGTAGCAACAGCTTCCATATATGCTAAAAGTGAAAAACATGCCACCATCGGGGTTTCACTTGGTGGACTGTTTCTTGGCTTTCTAGCTTTTGTATTGGTTTCGGCCATGCTTACTGATCCGAACTTTTCCAATTCTATGGATCTTCCAATGCTGGGATTCGCCAACTATTTACCGAAAATAATCAGTGTTGTGTACACTTTAGTGCTTATTTTTGCCATATATGCTTCTGCAACCAGCAACTACTACGGGTTTACAACCATGTTGAAAAATGGCCCAAGAAAAAAACTTCTGATCATTTTAATCGCTGGGATAGGTTTTTTGTTTGGTTTGGTAGGGTTTACAAATGTGGTTGCCTATATGTTCCCAATAGAAGGATTTTTAGGATTTGGAATAATACTTATGCTTATCATAAATTACTTCAAAGTACTTAAAAATGAAAATGGAAATGAAACGATGAAAATATCAGACGGTTTTAGAAATTTCCCTGGATTTGAAAGAAGCGACTATCCTGCAAAGATCAGAAGGGTTACGGCTGGTGCTGGAGGAGAAGCTTTGTTAATTTTAGGCTCAGAGAAAACAGCTTTATATGATTGCGGAATGGCATATTGCGCGGAGGATTTGATCTGCAACATTAAAAAAATACTGACCGCAGAAAATAGAAGGTTGGATATGGTTTTTTTGTCACATACACATTATGATCATATTGGTGGGTTGCCCTATGTTTTAAAGCAATGGCCTGATGCTATTGTTTATGGAGCCAATTATTGCAAACGAGTTTTTGACAGCGATGGCGCCAAATCTAAAATGGTAGAATTGGGAAAAGTCGCTTGGAAAAAATACAAAAATCATGGAAGCGAAGAAATAATAGTGGATGGTTTGAAAATTGATCAACCTCTTGTTGATTTTGACAAAGTCAATTTAGGAGCAGAGTTCATTGTTGCCATTGAAACGAAAGGCCACACTGATTGTTCGATGACATATATTTTGGAACCAGATGGAATCATGTTTGCTAGTGAAAGTACTGGTGTTTTGGAATCCCCAGATTTTATGCATATTCCAATCTTGAAAAGTTATCAAGATTCTATGGATGCATTGACAAAATGTAAGGCTTATCCGATTAATCACTTGATTTCTCCTCATTATGGACATGTGCCGGATTTTTTTATTGAGGATTACTGGAAGCTTTTCTTAGAATCAGCGGAAGAAAAGAAAAATTATCTTTATGAATTATTCAATAAAAAATTGCCATTCGAAGAAATTTTAGAGGAGTATACCCAAAAATACTGGAACAGTGCAAGAGAGGCTGAACAACCGAAGGAAGCTTTCCGCGAAAATGCCAAAAATATTATAAAGGCAATCATGAAAAATTTTTAAGGTGAATAATAACTACTAGATTGGAGAAATTTTATGCTGTTTTCATCTTTAATATTCATATTATGTTTTTTACCCATCGTGACAATATTATATTATACCTTATTTCGTTTCAGCAGAAAGATGCAAAACTTTTTGTTGCTTATTTCAAGTCTGGGCTTTTATGCGTGGGGTGAGCCATGGTTTGTATTGATCATGATCGCTTCTATTATTTTTAACTGGTTTTTTGGATTGATGATCACAAAATATAAGACCCGAAAACTGGCAGAAAAAATAATTATCATATTGATGCTACTATTTAACTTATCTATCATTTTCATTTTCAAGTATTTAATGTTTACGATTGATAATATTAACAGATTTTTTAAGCTGGATATAACCACATTACACATTATATTACCCATTGGCATTTCATTTTTTACTTTTCAAGCCATTTCATACGTGATTGATATTTATAGAGGTAAAGGAAGTGCTCAAAAAAATCCTTTAAATGTGGGGTTATATATTTCATTTTTCCCTCAGCTCATAGCAGGCCCAAT
>JBBRXC010000057.1:0-9651 GCA_038248745.1 Peptostreptococcales bacterium
ATTGTAGTAAAAATAAAAAGAAACAAAAAAACCGATATTCAGGATTAACCCGAATATCGGCAATTATTTATACCAATCACGGGTGTACGCACTGTAGCGCTCTCACCCATGACGAAAATTGTCAGGATATGGAGCGCTGCTCGTAAAAGTAATAATAACTGTTTGTTAAAAAAAATCTTTTCATTCTGAATACCATCCCTATTTGTTTTTTGTAACTATACCATCAAATGTGTGTATAGTCAACAATATTTTGTGAATTATATTGTTATTTTTAACAAATTTTTAAAAAGGAAGCCCAGTATAGGCATCCTATATTGGGCTTCCTTTTCATATGGCTTAAAATTTCCCTAATTTTCTCACTTGAATCTGAAAACCTATAGCAGGTTTGTCAGTAACAGCAACGGGTTGTTATTATATAAGTCTTTTGCCAGTACAGAACTATCTAGGGAAGTTAAAATTGCAAAGGTGTTTTCAGGGCTGGCAAGATTTATGACTGGAATCATGATGGCCAGAATAATATATAAAACGATCATCCCTTTAAAAAACCCAAAGGCGAGACCTAAAAGTCCATCGATTAATCCGGTAGGCCCTTTCCTGTTTTTCTTGGAGAAAATAATGGTGATGAAGTACAGGAATAGTTTGACCAGAATGACTACGATTAAAAAAGAAATGATAACCATAATGAGTTCAGTTAAACTGGAGGCGATATTTGCAGAAACTGTATTGGTGACATTGTTTGCAAAATTACCGACTAAATTGGGGATCCCACCCGATTCAAAAGAACCTTGTGTTGAACCCTGCGGCATTTTATCCAACAACTTGTCGTTAATGGAAGTATAAAAATAATCTTTTGAAATTAAATATTCCTTGACCCGAGGCGAGAAAAAGAAACCGCAGGAAATGGAAATGATCCATCCAACCAAATGTAAAAAAGTTGAAATAAAGCCATTCCGATAACTTATTGCCATTATTACAACCAAAATGGAAAACAGAATAATATCAATAACCAACCGTAGCACCTCCTTTTATTTTAGGTTTTCAGGATTCAAACATTCTAGCTCAGGAATCACAAAAAGGCCATCTTTCCGAATAAGCACATCATCAAACCAAATTTCTCCACCACCGTATTCAGGACGTTGAATCATGACAAGATCCCAGTGAAGAGATGAAACATTGCCGTTAAAGGCATCTTCATAGGCGGCGCCAGGGGTTAAGTGGAAAGAACCTGCAATCTTTTCATCAAACAAAGTATCTTTCATTGGATTTAGAATAAATGGGTTGACGCCGATGGCAAATTCTCCAACATATCTAGCGCCCTCATCTGTATCTAGAAGTTCATTAATTCTAGCCGTATTATTAGAGGTGGCTTTTATAATTTTGCCTTTTTCAAATTCAAAAACAATGTTTTCAAAGGTGAAACCTTGCTCTTCGGAAGGGGTATTGTACGAGATGATCCCATTAATCGATTCAAGCACAGGGGCCGTATAGACTTCTCCGTCAGGGATATTCATGGTCCCGGCACAGATGATGGATGGAATCCCTTTTATGCTAAAGGTTAAATCTGTCCCAGGTCCAAGCAAATGAACTTTGTCAGTTTTGTCCATAAGATTGGATAGATTAATCATTGCATTGCCCATTTTACTATAATCCATGGTGCATACATCGAAGAAAAAATCTTCAAAAGTCTCTTGGCTCATATTCGCCAATTGAGATATAGATGGATTTGGATATTCAAGAATGACCCATTTTGTATGGTTTACCCTGCAATCAAAGGCGGGCTTAAGCTTGCTGTAATATAGGTTTTGTTTAGAAGCTGGGACATCTGCCAGTTCCGAGACGTTATCGCCAGCGCGTACAGAAATAAAGGCATCCATGCCTTCAATTTGTTTCAGTAGATACTCGTTTAAAAAATCAAGCTGACTTTCTGAAGCGCCTAGCAGGATTTCCCGAAGGATTGAAGTTTCTCTAATATTTACATATGGGAATGCGCCTTTGGCATAAACATCTTTAATAAGTTGACGGATTAAGTTTTTTGTACAGGAACCTTCATATTCAATCAAGACCTTCTCTCCAGGCTGAACGTTTGTGGAATAGTCCACTAAAACCTTTGACAATTTAGTAATTCTCTCATCCATGTTCGTCTCCTTGCATTAGGGAATATTATATTAAATAAATATAATTAAAAAAGTTTTTGAACAGCTATTCAAAAGTTATGTTAATAATGATATTATATTCCAGAATAAATATAACCGCAATCTAAAATAAGCAGAACATAGTTTAGAGAATACAAGTTTTGATAGCATCAAATGAAAACAAGGTATATAATTAAACAAATGATTTAAAAAAGAATAGAGAGGAATTATATGACAAAATATGTAGCACAAAGGATTGCTCAGGCATTAATTGTTCTATTGCTGATAACATGCGCCACATTCCTTCTAATGAACCTGGTCCCGGGGGGACCTTTTTTAAGTGAAAAAGCACCATCTGAGCAGGTTTTGGCTGCCTTGAATGAAAAATACGGGCTTGATCAACCGGTTCTAGTTCAGATGAAAAATTATGTTGTAAATCTTGTGCAGGGTGACTTAGGCGTTTCATACAAAATGCAGAAGAACAGACAGGTTATAGATATTATAATGGAGATGTTTCCCGTTTCAGCAAAGATAGGGATTATTGCCTTAATTCTTTCCATTGTGGTTGGTGTCCCCATGGGTTGCGTTGCAGCATACAACAGGGGAACCAAAATAGACAGTTCCTTGCGGGTGTTAACCACCCTGGGCATTTCAATTCCAGGATTTGTTGTTGCAACCGTACTGCTAATTCTTTTTGGCTCTATCTGGCAGCTACTGCCGACAGTAGGATTAACCAGCTGGAAGAGTTACATTATGCCATGCTTTACGGAGGCCTTTTATCCTATGTGCTACATAGGCAGGCTTGCAAGATCAAGTATGCTAGATGTTATTAATCAGGAATATATTAGAACAGCAAGAGCAAAAGGGGTTTCCCCCATCGCCATTGTTTTTAAACATGCGCTTAGAAACGCGTTTATACCTGTTTTAACCTACTTAGGGCCACTGACAGCAAGTATACTAACGGGTGGGTTTGTTGTAGAAAGTGTATTTAATATTCCTGGGTTGGGACGTTATTTCGTACAAAGCATTTCAAATAGAGATTATCCGATTATTATGGGCACAACCATATTTTTAGCGGCACTAATAGTCTTTATGAACCTAATCGTTGACATCATGTACAGATATGTTGATCCAAGAATAGATTTGTCGAAGGGGGGGAATAAGCAATGATTATGAGAGATTCATTTGAACCCGCTTCCAGAGAAGAAAAAGAAAATCATATTGAGATCACAAAAGGGGTATCCTATTGGCAAGATGCTTGGAGAAGGCTTAAAAGAAACAGGGTTGCAATGGTATCCATTTATATAATTGCACTGATATTTGTGTTTGCTTTTATTGGGCCAATGCTTTCTGATTACGATTATACAACCCAACTCAGAGGACAGGAAAATATTGCGCCGTCTTGGGAATTCCCGTTTGGTACAGATAATTTGGGTAGAGACCTTATGGTAAGAACCATGTATGGTGCCAGGGTATCTTTGATTGTAGGCGTTTGCGCTAGCCTGATAGTTCTTGTAATAGGAACAGTTTACGGGTCTATTTCTGGGTATTTTGGCGGCCGGGTAGATGATGTGATGATGCGTATTGTAGAACTTATTTATGCCGTTCCGGATATATTGGTGGTGTTGCTGTTATCAGCTGTATTACGAACGCCGCTCCAAATATGGTTTAACAGTAGCAATGGATTCATTGCCAGTAAACTAAGCGTTGTCGGCCCAGGGCTGATTTCCATATTTATTGCTTTTGGACTTCTTTACTGGGTGGGAATGGCTCGTATTATTAGAGGCCAGGTATTGATGCTGAAAGAGCAGGAATATGTGGTGGCAGCAAAAGCTTTAGGTGCAGGCAGTAAAAGAATTATCGTGAAACATTTATGGCCAAACTGCATTGGACAAATTATTGTAACTACCAGTATGCAGATCCCTTCAGCAATATTTCTGGAATCATTCCTATCCTTTTTAGGCGTTGGAGTTTCAGCTCCTCTTACAAGTTTGGGGTCAATGGCTGCAGATGCTTTGGGTGGAATGTATACTTATTCATACAGACTGATCATTCCAGCCACCATTCTTAGCCTGATGATTTTAAGTTTGAATTTATTTGGGGATGGACTTAGAGATGCACTTGACCCACGTCTGAAGAAGTAGGAGGTAAACTTTTGGAACATAAAAAATTACTTGAAATAAAAGAGTTGAAAGTTTCATTTTTCACCCATGCAGGAGAAGTAAAAGCTGTAGGTGGTATTTCTTATGATCTTGATTATGGGGAAGTAATGGGTATTGTTGGAGAATCAGGAAGCGGAAAAAGTGTGGAGGCATATTCAATAATGGGCCTGCTTCAAAGTCCCGGAAAGGTTATCGGTGGGGAAATCCTCTTTGAAAACAAAAATGTTCTGGAGTTTGATAAAAAACAGATGCAAAATTTGCGCGGGAATGAGATCAGCATGATTTTTCAGAACCCAATGACATGCATGAATCCAGTTTATACCATAGGGAATCAATTGATAGAGGCAGTTCTTTGCCATCATAAAATACCAAAAGTAGAAGCAAAAAAACGTTCTATTGATATGTTGAAACTTGTGGGAATCAATAACCCTGAGAATAGAATGAAACAATATCCTCATGAACTTTCAGGAGGAATGAGACAACGGGTAATGATCGCTATGGGGTTGATTTGTGATCCTAAGTTATTAATTGCAGATGAACCAACAACAGCCTTAGATGTAACGATTCAGGCGCAGATTCTTGAGCTTATGAAAGAAATTCAGAAAAACACACAAATGTCTATTATTTTCATTACCCATAATCTTGGCGTAGTAGCAGATATTTGTCATAGAGTTTCAGTCATGTACGCAGGTAAAATAGTGGAGCAGGGAAACGTCGATGATATTTTTTACAATACAAGTCATCCATATACAAAAGGATTGCTTAAATCTATGCCAAGAGTAGACGCTGAAGGATATGAGAGGCTGATTCCAATTGAAGGTACGCCGGTAGACATGCTCAATCCCCCTGAAGGGTGCGGGTTTGCCACGCGATGTGAGTATTGTATGAAAATTTGCTTGAAAGAGGTGCCGCCAACCATTGAGGTGGGAGACAGGCACACCTCCGCTTGCTGGCTGTTGGCCATGCCAGAAGAAAAAGAGGTGAACTAATGGATAGCAAAGAGATACTACTTAAAGTAGAGAATCTAAAAAAATATTTCCCGATTAAAGATGGCTTTGGAAAAATAAAAAATGTCCAAGCGGTGGAAAACGTAAGCTTTGCTATACATAAAGGAGAAACCTTCGGACTTGTTGGGGAATCTGGATGTGGTAAAACCACATTAGGCCGTTCCATATTAAGACTTATTGAACCGACAGCTGGTAAAATAATCTACAATGGTCAGGTCATTTTTGATGGAAAGTTAAAAAAACAGCCTAACATGCTTCCCTATAGAAGAAAAATGCAAATTATATTTCAAGATCCTTCGGCATCACTTGATCCACGTATGACCGTTGGAGAAATTATTGGAGAAGCCTTAGATATACATAAATTATATGAAACTAAACAGCAAAGAACAGAGAGAATTAATCAACTGTTGGATATGGTGGGGTTGAACAGTGAGCATAGCAATCGATATGCCCATGAATTTTCAGGCGGGCAGCAGCAGCGTATAGGAATTGCCCGGGCCCTTGCCGTTGAACCAGAATTTATCGTATGCGATGAGCCGATTTCAGCGTTGGACGTATCTATTCAATCCCAGATTGTAAATATGCTTGAAGACATGCAGGAGGAACTAGGGCTTACCTATCTGTTTATTGCCCATGACCTTTCTGTTGTAAGACATATCTCTGACAGAATTGGCGTGATGTATCTTGGCAACATGGTGGAACTTGGTGCAAGCCATGAGTTGTACAAAAATCCACTTCACCCTTATACAAAAACATTACTATCTGCAGTACCGGTTCCTGATCCGAAATTGAGTCGAAGTAGAAAGAGAATTATTCTTGAAGGAGAAATTCCAAGCCCGATGAATCCACCAAGTGGTTGCCGCTTCCACACACGATGCCCATATGCAATAGATGTTTGCAGTCTGGAATCCCCTGAGTGGCGTGAAATTGACAAGGAGCACTTTGTGGCTTGCCATATCGTGTAATTGTATATTAATTAAAAAGAGGAGGAAAGCAAATGAAAAAATTACTTGTTTTTATGTTAGTATTTTGTATGGTTTTAACGCTCGCTTCATGTGGAGGTGGCACTACCAAAGAAGAAGGTTCCAATTTGAATCTTTGTTTTGCATCTGAACCACAGACAATCGATCCGGCTCTTAACAGTTCCGTAGATGGTGCAGTGATGATTCAGCACATGTTCGAAGGTTTATTGAAATGGGTGGACGATGGAAATGGAAATGCTACGCTTGCTCCAGGGATGGCAGCGGAATGGTCCAAAAGCGATGATGGACTTGTATGGACATTTAATTTAAGAGAAGGAGCTCTATGGTCAGACGGCGAACCTGTCGTTGCAGGCGACTTCGTCTATGCATGGCAAAGATTGGTAAACCCAGAAACTGCAGCTGATTATAACTATATGATCGATATGGTTGTAAATGCCAATGAAATCATGGCGGGTGAAGCAGATCCTACGACCCTTGGCATTAAAGCAATTGATGATGCTACCCTTGAGGTGACCATTGTTGCACCGTCTCCTTACTTTGAAGAAATCGTTGCATTCCCGGCAACCTTCCCTGTAAGACAGGATATTATTGAAGCAAATGGAGACCAATGGACATTTACCCCTGAAACATACGTGGGGAACGGTCCTTTTACCATGACAGAATGGGTTCACACTTCTTATATTACGATGGTTCCAAATGAAAACTATTACGATGTAGCAGCACTTGGACCAGCTTCGATAAAATTTTCTTTAATGGATGATGACAATGCCAAGTTGGCAGCATACAAAAGTGGAGAACTCGACTTTATAGAAAACCCTCCAGTAGCTGAAGTTCCAACATTATTGGAATCCGGAGAGTTAAAGGTTGCGGACTATATTGGCACTTATTATGTTTGTTTCCAAACGCAAAAGGCTCCTTTTGACAACGCAAAAGTAAGAGAAGCATTCTCACTTGTTATTGACAGAAATTATATTACAAGCCAGATCAGTGGAACTGGAGAAGTTCCTGCCGGTGGGTTTGTACCTCAAGGAATATATGATGCTGATGGCCCAAGTGGCGATACATTCAGAACTACTGGGGGAGATTACTATTCAGTAGCAGAAGCGGATTATAAAGCAAATACAGATAAAGCAAGAGCACTTCTTGCAGAAGCAGGATTCCCTGATGGAAAAGGATTCCCAATTGTTGAATATTTATATAATACAGCTGACAACCATAAAGCAATTGGTGAAGCATTGCAGAATATGTGGCAGACAGAATTAGGGGTTACCGTAACCCTTTCCAACCAGGATTGGAATGTATTCTTGCAAACCAGAAAAGATGGAGATTATTCCATCGCGCGTAACGGATGGATTGCCGATTACAATGACCCTATATCATTCCTTGATATGTGGATGACAGGCGGCGGAAATAATGATGCGCAGTACTCAAATGCTGAATACGACAAAATGATGAAGGCAGTAAAAGCTTCTTCTGATCAATCAGAGAGAATGAGCTTGATGCACCAGGCAGAAGACATTATCATTGGACAAGACAACGCACTTGCACCAATTTACTTCTACACGCAGCCATATATGTTGAAAGACAATGTGAAAGGTATGTATTATACCCCGCTTGGATATTTCTTCTTTGGATATGCATCAAAAACTGAATAATTTTATTTAAAATGCAACATAAAAGGTGACGGATATATATCCGTCACCTTTTATGTTGCATTAAAGATTGAATATTCATATTAAGTATGGTAATATTGTAAAGTATATGAGAAATTTTATGATAGAAGCTTTAAAAGAAGCTGAAAAGGCCATGGCCAAAGGAGAAGTTCCTGTTGGCGCAATCGTGGTCAAAGATGGTGAAATTATAGGCAGAGGTCACAATTTAACAGCGTCCTTAAATGATCCAACGGCACACGCAGAGATGAATGCAATCCGGGAAGCGACAGCTTTTTTAGGTGGTTGGAGACTTACTGGCTGCAACATGTATGTAACCGTTGAGCCTTGCCCAATGTGTGCAGGTGCTTTAGTGTGGTCAAGGATAGCAAAACTGTATATCGGAACAATGGACCCAAAAACGGGGGCATGTGGTTCCATATTTAATATAGTTTCTTGTAACAAATTGAATCATAAAGTTGAAATAGAAACAGGAGTTATGAAGCAAGAATGCGAAGGCATTATGAAAGACTTTTTTAAAGAACTTAGGAAAAAGAAATCGGAGGAAATTCAGCTATGAAAAGAATAGGGGCAATCATTAGCCTTACATTATTAATTGTCATGTTAACCACATCGCTTGCTTTCGCAGGGACATTGGAACTTGTGAGTAGTTATCCGGAGGACGGCGATGGCGGATTTCAGATTGAAAATACGGGTGTAAAATTATACTTTAATGAAGATGTTCTCAATAAAGACAATGAAGCTGTCAACGACAAGGCGATAAAAATAGTGGACGCGAAGGGCAAAAAAATGCCTGTAAAATTATTCTACAGCACAAAAGAAGAGGGCCTTGTATTAGTGCTGATAGAGGGAATCATTGAAAGTAATTCAGAATACACATTACATGTAACGGAGGACTTTATGGCGGCAAATGGAGATCCCATCTCAAAGCCTATCAGTCTTACATTCAAAACAAGAGACATGTCAAATGATATGACCGTTAATATGGTCCTGATGGGTCTAATGTTTGTTGGTGTTCTATTCTTTTCTTCTAGAAACATAAAAAAACAAGCAGCGAAACAGCAAGAGGAAAAAGCGAAAGACGATAAAGTGAATCCTTATAAGGTTTCAAAAGAAACGGGCAAATCCGTTCAAGAGGTCGTCGAGAAGAATGCAAAAGAAAAAGAGAAGAAGGCAAAACAAGAAGCGAAAAATAAGCCAAAAAATGAAAAATCAGTAAGTGACGAAAAGCAAGGTAAGGCTATAGACAAAGGGCCAAATCACTATAAAGTACCATCAGCTAAGCCAATCTCTTTAGCCGGAAGCAACTATAAGACAGGAAGAAAAGCAAAGGCTGAAGAAGCAGCAATGAAAGAAGCCGCAGCCAAAAAGGCAGGCACAACTAGGCCTAAGAACCAGTCAGGGAAAGCAAAAAACAAGAAAAAATAAGATTAAATAATTAGAAAATGAGCGGATGCCCGCTCATTTTCTAATTGAATATAAAAAAAACGTTAAAGAAGGTGAGAAATTGCAAACTTCAACAAAAAATATCACACTGAAATCTTTTGCAAAAATAAACCTTTCAATTGATGTTGTTGGAAAGCTTTCCAATGGCTATCATGAGGTTGATATGATCATGCAGCAAATTGAACTTTATGACAAGGTGAAGGTATCTTGGGAACCTGCTGAAGAATGGTCCATTCATGTTTCAACAAATA
>JBBRXC010000058.1:0-9629 GCA_038248745.1 Peptostreptococcales bacterium
CTTACAGTGATATATACTATCATAAACCCCTATCCGTGTCAATGGATTTGATTAATTATTTTTGTCTTTCTTTTCGTAATGCACGTGTAGCAATTCATGGGCTTTGTCTTTCACAATTCTATCATAGACGGACTCAATCACAGGATTAGAATCTGAAGATCTAATCTTTGTCAGTTTATCTGTCGCGTACAATCCTTTTGCCCGTTTTATTTTGGTTTCCGATTTGCTTTGCGGCTGACCTCCGCCGCTAATGCAACCTGAAGGGCAGGCCATCACTTCAACAAAATCAAAATGCTCCTCCCCGTTTTTAATCTTTTTGATTAGATTATCCGCATTTTTCAACCCGCTTGCAATGGCTATTTTAATCATTCTGTCTCCGTAAGGGATCTCGAAAGCCTTTACCCCTTCCAGGCCTCTGACACCACAATAGGAGATGTTGGTAAATGTCAGGTTATCTTTCTTTTCAACCAGCTTTCTGATAACAGCTTCCGTAACCCCTCCAGTGACACCAAATATGATGCCTGCACCGCTGTACATCCCAAAAGGCATATCATGTGCCTCTGGTTCCAATTTGGCAAAATCAATACCAGCTTCCCAGATCATATTCGCCAGCTCCTGTGTGGTCAGAACAAGGTCCGTATCAGGAATTCCGTCTAAAGATAACTCTCGTCTTGACGCTTCATATTTTTTCGCTGTGCATGGCATGATGGCAATGTTAAAGGTTTTTCTCGTTTCACCCAACTGTCTCGCCTCTTCTTTTATGACCGAACTAAACATGCCCATTGGCGATTTACAAGTTGAAATCTGAGGCATCAGATCTTTGTGTCTTGCTTCAGCATATTGTACCCAAGCCGGGCAACACGAAGTGAATAGAGGCATTTTCTCTCCATTTTCTATTTTCTTTAAAAATTCCTTGGATTCTTCTAAAACAGTCATATCCGCTGCAAATGCCGTATCATATATTTCATCGAAGCCTAGTTTTCTAAGGGCTGCAACAATGAGAGGCATGCTGCTTTCCCCTGAATCTATGCCAAATTCTTCTCCTAAGGCAACCCGTACAGCCGGTGCCACCTGTATGACAGTTCTTGTATTCTGATCATATATTGCCTTCCATGCCTGATCCACCTGATTATTCACAACAATGGCGGCCGTTGGGCAAACAGCGGCACACTGTCCACAGTTAACGCATTCGGTCTCAGCAATTGGGTCATTAAAGGCAGGGCAAACCATCAGGTCATACCCTCTCTCAGCAAAGTCAATTGCCCCCACATTTTGGTTTTCACTACACGTTCGCACACAATCTCCACATTGAATGCATTTGTTTGGGTCTCTTGTGATGGAAATGCTAGATCTGTCAATTTCGAATTCATTCTTGTAAGCCTTTTCACTCTTATCGAATTTTATCTGAGTAATGCCAAATCTCCTTGCAAGATCCTGGAGACGGCAGTCCTTACTTTTAGAACAGGTTGTACATTCTCTACAATGAGATGACAACAGAAGTTTTAAAATCAATTTTCTGTGTTTATGAAGTTTTGGTGTATTGGTTTTAATTTCCATATTTTCTTTTGGCGGTGTAGAACAGGAAGTCAGAATGCCTCCCCACTTGTCTTCGACAATGCACATTCTGCATGCTCCATAGATGGAAAGTTCCGAATAATAACAGAAAGTGGGCAGATCAATTCCAGCGCTCCTGACAACCTCCAGTATATTGGCTTCTTTATCAAACGGAATTCTTTCTCCGTTAATGATCATAAATTTTTGTGACATGATTTTTTCCCTCCCTCGAAACTATTCTACGACGATGGCATTAAATTTACATGCCCCTATACAAGCCATACACTTAATACATTTTTTCTGACTGACTACAAATGGGTTTTTTAACTCTCCTGAAATTGCCGATACAGGACATACTCTTTTACATAGGGCACATCCTTTGCATAATTCTGGTTTTACAACAACCTGCTTAAATGCCTGGCACTGTCCTGCAGGGCAAATTTTATCGTTCACATGGGCCAAGTATTCCTCCTTGAATTGATTGATAGTACTTACAACCGGGGATGGGGCTGTTTTTCCCAAACCGCAAAGTGATGTTTCAGATATGGTATCCGCCAGTTCAAGTAACATTTCTATGGTTTGTTCCGACCCCACGCCAGATACTATGTCATCCAATAACTCGAGCATGACATGGGTGCCTTCTCTACAAGGTACACATTTTCCACAGGATTCATGTTGGGTGAAGTTCATAAAGAACCTAGCAATGCTCACCATACAAGTATCCTCGTCCATAACGACCAGTCCTCCTGAACCAATCATTGCGCCAACCGAGGCAAGACTTTCAAAGTCAAGGGGTAGGTCCAAATGCTCTTTGGTCAGACAACCACCTGATGGGCCGCCAATCTGAACCGCCTTAAAGGCTTTTCCATTCTTTACGCCACCTCCCAAATCAAAGATGATTGTCTCAAGAGTTGTGCCCATAGGGACTTCAACAAGACCTGTGTTGTTCACATTTCCTGTAAGCGCGAAAGCTTTCGTGCCAGGGCTTGATGCTGTGCCAATTTTTCTGTATTCTGCCGCCGTCATGTTGATGATATACGGAACATTTGCAAAAGTTTCAACATTGTTTAAAACGGTTGGTTTGCCGAATAAACCCTGTTCCACGGTTCTTGGAGGTTTTGCCCTCGGCATGCCTCTATTGCCTTCTATAGAAGCCGTCAGGGCGCTTCCTTCTCCACAGACGAATGCCCCAGCGCCAAGATTGATTTTAATTTTAAAATTAAATCCGGAATTCAGTATATTGTTCCCTAGATATCCCATTTTTTCTGCCTGATTGATGGCTATTTTAAGCCGATGTACCGCAAGAGGATATTCTGCACGCACATAAATGTAAGCTTCTTCTGCGCCCGTTGCCAACCCGGCAATAATCATTCCTTCTAGCATTTTGTGAGGGTCTCCCTCCATAATGCTCCGGTCCATAAAAGCCCCGGGATCTCCTTCGTCCGCATTACACACCACATACTTTACTGGTTCTGCCTGACTTCTGACTTGAGTCCATTTTTTACCAGTTGGGAATCCTCCGCCCCCACGCCCTCGTAAGTTGGCTTCACTGATTTCATTACAGATCGCTTCGCCTCCCATTGCAATGGCTTTTTTTAGGGCCGTGTAGCCGTCTACGGCAATATAGTCAGTGATGTCTTCTGGATTGATCAGTCCACAGTTTTTTAAGGCAATCCGAGTCTGTTTTTCGAGAAATTCCTGTCCGTCGACTGGTATCATGTATGTAGAAACTGGGAAACCACCTTTCAGATGCTGCTCTACAATGTCTGCGACTTTATTTTTGGTCACTTTTACATATCGGGTTACCTGGTTTTGCTCATCATAAACATCTACAATGGGTTCTAAATAACAAAGCCCTATGCAACCAGTGGTCAGAATTTGAATGTCTATATTATTATCTGCAGTCAGTGTTTTGAATTCAGCTTCTGTTTTTTTAGCACCAGATGCAATGCCACAGCTTCCTTGCCCTATTAATACTTTCATTTTGCACCCCCTGCCTCTGATTGACTCTTTTCGATTATATTATTCAATACTTCTTTTGCTGTTTCTTTTGTTAGATTCCCGTAAGTTTCTTCCCCGTCCCGATTGCTTATTGTCATCACTGGTGCAAGGCTACAGCAGCCCAGACAGGCAACATTATTTAAAGTGAAACATCTATCTTCAGTGGTTTCTCCATCCCGTATACCAAGCACCTGATGTATGACCTCTTCAATGGATTTTGAACCATTAACATGACAGGCCGTCCCTTGACAAAGCTGGATTAGATTGTCACCGATGGGTTTTAGCCTGAACTGGGTATAAAATGTGACCACCCCATAAATCTTTGCCTGGGTGTGGCCTGTATAGTCCGAAATGTATTTAATTACTTCTCGGGACAGATATCCAAAAATCTCCTGTGCCTGTTGGAGTATAATGATCAAATTACCTTGAATATCTTTATACTCTTCCAAAATTTTGTCCAGTTGTTTAAAATCTGCTGAATTCATAAAATCCTCCATGAAATACGGTTGCTGTAAAAAATGGATAGTTAATTTATTAACTATCCAAATTAATTATAAATGAAATTTCAATCCGTGTAAAGAAGAATTAAGCAAATTAATGCTAAAATTCCCATATTATATAGCAACATTTACATGTTTGCATCCATAATGTGGGAATATTTATATATATATGAATTTATTCTGTTATACTTTAATCTTTTTTACAGTGCCATAATAATTTTATTTTATTCTAATATTACTCCATCATCATCCACAACAATCGTTCTAGGTTTAAAGCTTTCTTTTAACAAATCTGACATTCTGTTTAAAATATTCGGATTCTCAATGAGATAATTTTTTACATTTTCTCTTCCTTGTCCAATTCTGTTTCCTTCAAACGAATACCACGAGCCAGCTTTTTCAACTAATTTTGCTTCAACTGCACAATCAAGAACATCCCCTTCTCTTGAAATACCAAAACCGTACATAATATCAAATTCCGCTATTTTAAAAGGAGGAGCAACTTTATTTTTAACGATTTTCGCTCTGGTTCGATTGCCCAAAATAGCATCCCCAGATTTTATGCTTTCAATTTTTCTTACATCAATTCTCATGGAAGCATAAAACTTTAAAGCTCTTCCTCCCGTAGTAACCTCAGGGCTACCAAACATCACGCCGATTTTTTCTCGAAGCTGATTGATAAATATAACTGAAGTATGAGACTTATTGATGGATCCGGCCAGTTTTCGCAGCGCCTGTGACATCAACCTCGCCTGCAGCCCAACATGACTATCTCCCATATCCCCTTGGATTTCTGCTTTGGGAACTAAAGCTGCAACAGAATCTATAACAACTACATCCAATGCGCCACTTCGAACAAGCATTTCACATATTTCAAGCGCCTGTTCTCCTGTATCCGGCTGGGATACCAAAAGCTCATCCACATCAACGCCAAGGTTCTTTGCATAATCAGGATCCAAAGCATGCTCCGCATCAATAAATGCCGCTTTACCCCCCATTTTCTGGGCTTCTGCAATAATATGTAGTGTTAATGTTGTTTTACCTGAAGATTCCGGTCCGTATATTTCTACAATTCTTCCTCTAGGAATACCCCCAATGCCAGTTGCAATATCCAGACTAATCGAGCCGGTTGAAATTGAATCTATATTCAGCCTGGAACCTTCATCCCCAAGCTTCATAATAGCACCTTGTCCAAACTGCTTATGTATCTGCAGCAGTGCTGCCTCTAAAGCTTTGTCTTTGTCTTCTCTGTTAATTCCCATTAGTTATCCTCCTTGCAAATGTGAACACGTGTTCTTTTATTCATAATACCTTACTATGATCTTCCGGTCAAGCACTAATTACAATATATTAATTGTAAATATATGGTAATTAGCATTATATTTCCCATTTGCTTATTCGTCAAGTAAAAGTTTATAAATAATATTCAACATAGAGAGCACCGAATAATTCCTATTCCACTTTCTGTTGACATTTCTCATCTTAATTTCCTTTGAAACAATTTTTTCATCAAAAATCGCACAAATATATATCAGTCCAACCGGCTTTTCCAGCGTTCCCCCATCTGGCCCTGCTATTCCTGTCACGGAAATGCAAATCCTGCTGCCACTGGCTCTTTTAAGCCCCTCTGCCATCTCTATAGCCACTTCTCTGCTCACGGCACCGAATTGTTTCAGTGTGTCTTCTTTCACGCCTAGTTCTTCGATTTTGGCCTTATTGCTGTAGGTGATTAGCCCTCTGTCAAAAACTTTGGATATACCAGGCAATCTGGTAATAGTTTCAGCAAACATCCCCCCTGTACAGGATTCTGCACAGGATATGGAGATATTTTTCTCTATTAGAAGATTCCCAACAACATCTGCAAGGTTTTCATCATCCAAGCTATAAATATAGTCTCCAATGATAGGCATTATTTTTTCAACCATTTCATTGACGGCTGCCTCCGCTTCCGCCTGGGTTTTTCTTTTTGAAGCAATCCTAAGGGAGCATTCTCCCTCTTTTGCATAGGTGGCCAGGGTTGGATCTTTTTGATTCGTTATAAAGTCCAGCAAATCAGTTTCCAATTGGGATTCTCCTATACCAAAGGTTCTAATCATTCTATAATAAATAACTTCATCTGTTTTCGTTTCCAAATAAGGCAATGCTTTTATCTCAAACATTCTTTTCATTTCCCTAGGTGGGCCAGGGAGACAAATAATAATCTTCTCTTTGTCTTCTAGGGCAAATCCTGGTGCTGTTCCAGCATCATTATCAAAAATAATAGCCCTTGAAGGCATATTTGCTTGTTTTCTATTATTATCTGTCATGATTCGGCTGTGCTTTATAAAGTATGATTCTAACCATTCCAGCGTTTTTTCATCTGTGATCATCACATCATTGAATACTGAGCAAACAACTTCTTTTGTTAAATCATCCTGTGTTGGCCCAAGCCCACCTGTGGTGATGATTAAATCGCACTCTTTAAAAGCTATACCGATTATTTCTTCCAGCCTTTTCGGGTTATCACCAACTGTGTAATGATACATGACATCAAATCCCAGAAGGTTCAACTGCTGTGATAAATAGGCTGCATTTGTGTTTACTGTCTGGCCAAATAATAATTCCGTTCCTACGCTTAGTATTGCTGCTTTCATAAAATTCTCCTGTTATCCTGATCTATTTATCCTGATCTATTGGCTATATTACATTGAAAAAACCTGCCTGTTTTTGTACACATACTCTGTCCCGGATACAATCGTCATGATAACGGATGCCCAAAGTATTATATCCGCCATTGGGATGCCTATAAGTGAAAACGGCCAATTTTGTATAATCAGTAAAGGTACGGCAATCATTTGCAGCACCGTTTTTATTTTCCCAGTCATGCCCGCAGCAATCACAATTCCCTGCGCCGCGGCGACAGTCCGTAATCCTGTTACGGTAAACTCTCTTGCCAGTATAACAATCAACATCCAGGAGGCCACTTGCCCTAATTCCACCAAGCAGACCAAAGCAGAAATGACTAGAATTTTATCTGCAAGCGGATCCATAATTTTCCCGAAGTTGGTTACAAGATTGTATTTCCTTGCAATTTTTCCGTCCAGATAGTCTGTAAAAGCTGCTGCAATAAAAATAATTGCAGCGATATAATGATATCCCAACATAAATACTACTATAAAAATGGGGACTGCAATAAATCTTGCCACTGTTAGTTTATTTGGTAAATTCAATTTAAACCTCCATCCCGACTAAATCATAGTCAAATGCGTCAGTAATTTTCACCGTTACAATGTCGCCCGGCTTCAGATCTTTTTCAGAAGTGAAAATAACAGAATTGTCAATTTCTGGCGCGTCATACCTTGTTCTTCCAACATAAGAACCGTCTTCCTCGATTTCGTCTACCATTACTTCAAATTCTTTGTTAATTTTTTCAATGTTCTGCTTTAAAGAAATTTCCAATTGAAGCCGCATTAGCGCGTCTTTTCTTTTTTCCTTTATATCGCTGCGGACCTGCCCTTTCATTATTGCAGCAGGGGTATTTTCTTCTTTAGAATAGGTAAACACACCCAAACGATTGAAGTGCATTGTTTCTACAAATTCATATAATTCATCAAATTCTTTCTTGGTTTCTCCTGGGAATCCCGTAATAAATGTGGTTCTGATGTGAATATCAGGGATTTCTTTTCTAATCTTACCAATAGTTTTCTGAATACTTGCATTGGTCGACCTTCTGTTCATACTTTTTAGAATGGTGTTGCTGCTGTGTTGTAATGGTATGTCCAGATAATTACATATTTTTTCTTCCTCTTTTATTACCTGTATTAATTTATCTGTTATTTTGTCTTCATAACAGTACATAAGCCTGATCCATTGAATTTTTTCAATTTTACAAAGTTCTCGCAATAATTCGGGAAGCATATAGTCGTTATAGAGATCTATCCCATAATTTGTCACATCTTGGGCAATCATTACAAGCTCGATACATCCATCATTTGCCAGTAACACGGCCTCATTAATAATATCTTCCATTTTTCGGCTTCTATAAGTACCTCTAATCTGAGGAATCACACAATAAGCGCATAAATTATTACAACCTTCTGAAATTTTTATGGTTGATGTATATCCGTTTACAAGTTTTTTTCTATATTTGAGCTCTTTATATTCTTTTTCATTTGTACTGGTTGTTTTAATTCTAACGCCTTTGTTATGTTGTTCAATAAGCCCGGGTAATTTTTCATACTCGTTTACACCAATAATAAGGTCCACCTCCGGCATATCTTTGTATAATTCACTAGCGTATCTTTGTGAAAGACAACCAGAAACCACCAACATTCCTTGCTTTGATTTTAAGTCAGACATTTCAAATATTTTGTCAATAGATTCTTTTTTAGCATCGTTTATAAAGCCGCAGGTGTTTACGATAAGGACATCGGCATTTTCAGGGCTATAAATTATTTCATGTCCATTTTTTTCAAGTATTCCTGCTGCCATTTCAGAATCATTAACATTTTTAGGGCAACCTAAGGTTTCAATATATATTTTCATTAAATCTCCAAATCTTTCAGTCGTTTTTGCATTTCTATAAGTTCATCTTCATTCATTAAAACCTGCCTTGGTCTGCTTCCATCAGCTGGTCCAATGATTCCTCGGTCTTCCATCATGTCAACCATCCTGGCAGCCCTGTTATAGCCCACCCTAAATCTTCTCTGTATCATTGATACCGATGCCTGCTCCGCCTTAATCACTGCCTCTATCGCTTCCGGAAGAAGGTCATCATCATTGCTTGAGTCTTCACTCACTGTCAGGCTCACCTTATCAATGGTGTTCATTACATCTTTTGAATATTCTGCTTCCACTCCCTGATTCTTAAGGAAATTAATAACGCCCTTCACTTCTCCATCCGAGACATAGGTTCCTTGCACTCTGATTGGTTTTGCCAACCCAAGTGGGTTAAACAGCATATCCCCTTTTCCCACCAATTTTTCCGCGCCACCCATATCCAGAATGGTTCTTGAATCAAACTGAGAAGAAACTGCAAAGGCAATTCTTGAAGGTATATTGGCTTTTATGACGCCTGTAATAATATCAACGGAAGGTCTTTGGGTTGCGACAATTAAATGCATCCCAGCAGCTCTGGCCATCTGCGCCAATCTGCAGATTGATTCTTCCACCTGCGAAGGCGCCGCCATCATAAGATCTGCCAGTTCATCAATAACAATGACTATTTGAGGCAGCACTTTTTCTTCTTCTCCATTAAAGAGCACCGTCTCGTTGAAAGACTCCAAATCTCTTACGCCCTCCTCTGCAAACTTTTTATATCTGTTGGTCATTTCTGCAACTGCCCAGTTTAAAGCCGCCGCTGCCTTACTTGGCTCCGTAACCACTGGTATTAATAGATGCGGAATACCGTTATAACCCCCAAGTTCAACAACTTTTGGATCAATTAATACAAATTTCACTTCATCGGGTTTTGCCTTATAAAGCATGCTTAGAATAATGCTGTTGATCGCCACACTCTTTCCAGAACCTGTTGAGCCAGCAATTAATAAATGAGGCATCGCTTTTAAATCAGAAATGATTGGGTTTCCTCCGATA
>JBBRXC010000059.1:0-9611 GCA_038248745.1 Peptostreptococcales bacterium
TATAGGACCTACAAGAATGAAATATGATGAAGTAATTTCGGTTATTGAATTCATGACGGAAAATCTAAGTGAGAGCTTTAAGCTAACAGGAGGGAATGAAGAGAATGAATAGAGGAAAAAAAAGTTTTAATTCAGATGATAAACTTAATCTCGAGGACATGATGGAAGATATACAAAAAGAAACAACTGAAGAGAAGAAGGAAGCCATAGAGAAGGAAGTTGAAGCACAGAAAATAGAAGAAGAAGCGATGGCTGTTAAATATTTAAGACTGATGGCCGACTTTCAAAATTACAAAAGAAGAGTAGAAAAAGAAAAATCAGACATTTATGCATTCGCCAACGAGAAAATCGTTATAGAATTGCTTGATGTAATAGACAACTTTGAACGGGCCCTTGCTCACCAAGGTGAAGAAGGAAGTGTTATTTCAGATGGAATGAACATGATTTACAAACAATTAAAGGCAGCGCTTGAAAAGAGTGGCCTTCAAGAAATTGATGCATTAGGGCAGGAATTTGATCCTAATTTGCACAATGCAGTAATGATGGAAGAATCTGATGAATACGAACCAGGAAAAGTAACATTAGTTATGCAAAAAGGGTATTTTTTAAATAAAAAAGTCATCAGACACACAATGGTCCGAGTGGCTAAATAGTAAACGGAGGGAATTAAAATGGGAAAAGTAATAGGAATTGATTTAGGAACAACAAACTCATGTGTTTCGGTATTAGAAGGTGGAGAACCCATCGTAATAGCTAATGCAGAGGGCAACAGAACGACACCGTCAGTTGTAGCATTTGCAAAAAACGGAGAACGATTAGTTGGAGAAACTGCAAAGAGACAGGCAATAACTAATTCAGACAGAACAATCTCATCAATAAAAAGAGAGATGGGTACAGACCATCATATCGAAATTGATGGAAAAAAATACACACCACAGGATATTTCTGCCATGATTTTAGGAAAACTGAAAGTGGACGCAGAAAGCTATCTTGGTGAAAAAGTAACAGAAGCTGTTATTACAGTACCAGCATATTTTACAGACAGCCAAAAACAGGCAACAAAAGATGCCGGTAAAATTGCGGGACTTGACGTGAAGAGAATTATCAACGAACCTACAGCAGCTGCACTTGCCTATGGACTTGACAAAGAAAAAGATCATCACAAAATCCTTGTATATGACCTAGGGGGCGGTACCTTCGATGTATCTGTTCTTGAAATTGGGGATGGCGTATTTGAAGTACTGGCTACAAACGGCAATAACATGCTGGGTGGAGACGACTTTGATGAAGTACTTGTTAAATTTATCGCAGATAGCTTTGCAAAAGAAAATGGCGTTGACCTACGAAAAGATAAGATGGCGCACCAGAGACTGAAGGAAGCTGCAGAGAAAGCCAAAAAAGAATTATCTAGTTCACAGAAGGCGAACATCAATCTGCCGTTTATTACAGTAAATGCAGATGGACCACTTCATTTAGACATGGATATTACAAGAGCAAAATTTGATCAACTGACAGCATCACTTGTTGAAAAGACAGTTGAACCAATGAGAAAAGCCATGGCAGATGCTGGCGTTACCTCTAGCGATTTGGAGAAAGTATTACTGGTTGGTGGTTCTACGAGAATACCGGCAGTACAGGATACAGTAAAGAAAATCACTGGAAAAGAACCATTTAAAGGAATCAATCCGGATGAATGCGTGGCAGTCGGCGCAGCTATTCAGGCTGGGGTGCTTACTGGTGAAGTGCATGACGTATTGTTACTGGATGTTACACCACTTTCCCTTTCAATTGAAACACTTGGTGGCGTAGCTACCAGATTGATAGAGAGAAATACGACGATTCCTACAAAGAAAAGTCAGATATTCTCAACAGCTGCAGATAATCAGACAGCAGTAGATATTCATGTAATGCAGGGTGAAAGAGAAATAGCCGCAGGGAATATTACTCTTGGACGTTTCCAGCTTTCAGGAATTCCACCAGCTCGTCGTGGTGTTCCACAGATTGAAGTGACGTTTGACATCGATGCCAATGGTATCGTAAACGTCAGTGCGAAGGACATAGGAACTGGCAAAGAACAGCGAATTACAATTAGTTCATCCACTAAACTTTCGGATGCTGAGATAAAGGCTAAGATTAAGGAAGCAGAACAATTTGCAGAAGAAGACAGAATCAAAAAAGAAGAGGTAGAGACTAGAAATAGAGCAGAAACCCTTGTCTATGAAACTGAAAAATCATTAAAGGATATTGAGGCAAAACTTTCAGAGGAAGAAAAAACCAGAATTAATGATGCGAAAGATGCTGTTTCAAAGGCTCTCGAAGGAAACAATATGGAAGAAATCAAAGAAACTACAGAAAAATTAACGGAAGAATTCCATACTATTTCTGCAAAAATGTATGAACAGGCGCAGGCTGAACAAGGTCAGAACCCTGATATGTCTGGGGGCATGGGTGGAGACACTGGTGAAGATAATGACTCAGAACAGGCAAAAGATGATAACGTTGTAGATGCTGAGTATGAAGTTGTAGATGAAGAGAAAGATAAATAAATATATGGTAAATCTGTTGTAACCTTGTTATAATTGGTTTGGGTGTCAGCACTCCTCTTCAGAGAGGGGTGCTTGACTAAGTATTGAAATTTGACTAGAAGGAGGCTGAAATGGCGGAGAATAAAAGGGATTTTTACGAGGTCCTTGGCGTAAATAAGGGAGCAAGTGATGATGAAATAAAAAAGGCTTATAGAAAAATGGCCATGAAATATCATCCGGATAAAAACCCAGGAAATAAAGGGGCTGAAGATAAATTCAAGGAAGCCAACGAAGCATATAGCATTCTTTCTGATGCTGATAAAAAAAATAAATATGATCGGTTTGGTCATGCTGGAGTCGATCCAAATGCAGGATATGGAGGCTTCGGTGGCGCTGGAGGCTTTGGCGGTGCAGGTGGCGCAGGCAGCGGAGGTTTCGAAGATATCTTTGATATGTTTGGTGGCATGTTTGGCGGTGGTGGCACGCAAAGAAGAAGAAATGGCCCGATAAAGGGTAGAGATTTACAGCAATCGATGGGTATTTCTTTTAATGAAGCGGCTTTCGGAACGAAAAAGCAAATTCAGATCAATAAATTTGTAAATTGCCAGCCTTGTAGCGGAACAGGTGCCGAAAAGGGCACGTCAAAGAGTACCTGCGCTAAATGTAATGGATCTGGCGAAGTCAGAACTGTCAAAAGTACACCATTTGGACAGTTTCAAAGTTCGGCACCTTGTGACAGATGTAATGGAACAGGTGAGACTATCGATCATCCTTGTAGTACGTGTGGAGGTTCAGGTAAGGTCAGAAAAACAGTCACTCTCTCTGTAGATATACCAGCCGGTGTTGATAACGATTCTGTTATTTCCATCAGAGGGCAAGGTGAGCCAGGTTCAAACGGCGGACCGAATGGAGATTTTTATGTTGTCGTTTCTGTTACGCCACATAAGATGTTCAAGAGGAACGGAAGTGACTTGATTCTTGAAATGCCAATATCATTTACACAGCTGGCATTGGGAGACGATATAATAGTACCAACGTTAAGTGAAAAAATATCCTATAAAATTCCAGCCGGGACCCAGCCTGATACAGTATTCAGGATTAAAGGGAAGGGTATAAAGTCTATTAAAACTGGTAAAATTGGGGATTTGTATATAAAAGTTGATCTAGAAATTCCGACAAAAATGACTGCTGATCAGAAGAAAAAACTAAAAGAACTTGCGGATGTTTTGGGACATGAAAGTTATATAAAGAAAAGTAAATTTGCTGAAACAATGAAAGAGCTGTTTAAATAAACAGCTCTATATTCTTGTTTAGGCAAGCGACGTATTGGCAGCACATGATTAACATATTAACAGGGGGAAAAATGAAATATATTGAAACCGTCATTTACACCAGCATAGACGGAATAGAGCTAGTTAACAATATGCTTAAGGAAATGGGTATCGAAGGAATAATTATTGAAAACCCAAAAGATTTGGAAGATTTTTTGGATAAAAAAAATTCGTATGACTGGGATTATATTGATGATAAGGTAATGGCACTCAAGGATGTTGAACCAAATATAAAGTTTTATCTCGAGCCGACAAAAAAAGGGCACAAGTTGCTTGATGCAATCAAAATAAAAGTGATGATGCTGAAAAGTAAAGAGTTAGAAGGAGCTTTTGGTCCAGATGTAACCCTTGGAAGAATGTATGTTGAGGATAAACTGGTAGATGATGATGACTGGAAGGAAAACTGGAAAGAATTTTTTAAAACAGTAAGAGCAACGGAAAAAATCGTCATTAAACCTTCATGGGAAGAGTATATAAAAGAAAACCAGGATGATTTAATTATTGAGATTGATCCTGGCATGGCATTCGGAACAGGAACTCATGCCACAACATCCCTTTGTCTCAGACTTATTGAAAAATATCTAAAAAAAGATGATTATGTTCTGGATGTTGGCTGTGGTTCAGGTATTCTGTCGATTGCGTCATCATTACTGGGTGCCAAAAAAACACTGGGTGTGGATATAGACCCAATTGCCGTGGCAATATCAAAGGAAAATGTTGAGCTAAACAAACTATCTGATTCGGTTGATATTATTAAGGGAGATTTGGCGAAGGGCGTTAGCTTCAAGGCAGACATTGTCGCCGCAAATTTGATGGCAGATCTGGTCATCATGCTGACAGAGGATGTAGCAAAGCATCTGAATAGAGATGGTATATATATTTCATCCGGGATTTTGATAGAAAAACAATTTGCTGTTGCAGAAAAAATCAAAAAATGTCACTTTGAAATTATGGAGATTCTTGAGCAGGATGGCTGGTGTGCAATCGCAGCCAGATATAGAGGATAAAATATGAGCAGATTTTTTGTGACCCCAGAAAATGTGGGAAACGCTTGCATCTCAATAACAGAAAAAGAAGATATTCATCATATTACGAAAGTATTAAGATTGAAAAAGGGCGATGAAATAGATGTTTCTGACAGTGTAGCGTGGGAATACAAGACTGAAATAATGAGTCTGACCAATGAATATATAGAGGTAAAAATTCTAGACAAGCAAAAGTTCTCCAGGGAACCAGAAGTTAAAATATCTCTTTTTCAAGGTCTGCCCAAGCAGGGCAAAATGGAACTGATCATTCAGAAGGCAGTAGAATTAGGGGTTTTCAAGATCATTCCTGTATTTACAGACAGGTCTATTGTAACAGACAATGGAAAAATGGGAAAAAAGATTGAACGCTGGCAGAAAATAGCTGATGAAGCGGTGAAGCAGTGTAGAAGGGGAATTATACCCAAAATTTCTGAAGAATTGAAATTCAAAGAAATGCTTGGTAAATTTGAGGATTTTGATTTAGTGCTTTTCCCTTATGAAAATGAAGAAAATCGATCCATTAAGAAAGCACTTCAGTCTTTTCAGTCCCTTCAGTCTCTTCCTGAAAAACCCTGGAAGGTTGCCATTATCATCGGACCTGAGGGAGGATTTTCAGAAAAAGAAGCGATTGCATTAAAGGCCATTGGGGCTGATTGTGTCACTTTGGGAAAGACAATATTAAGGACTGAAACAGCAGGTATTGCAGCGATTGCAATGGTTATGTATGAATTGGAACTGTAAATTAGTATATAATATAAATATAAATTGAATTAAAAAAGATCCGTTATATAAAATTTATAACGGATCTTTTCAGCGTCATGAATTAAAATATTCTTATGTTTACAAAAAGTGTGACGATTAAATAAGAAAAACCGGCGATGATAGATGAAAACGCGATCACCTTTGATTTGATTTTAGATTCTTTTGAGAAGAATGCCATGGACGTTATCCATGAAAGAATCAGGGCAATCAGCGCAATGACTGTCATCTGGCTAATGACATAAGCATAACCTCTGAATAAATAGCATAAAATGGCAACAACGAGGACACAGATCACATATTTTAACAAATTCCCGTGATTGAAAATTACTGGGAGGAGGAAAGTTGCCCAAATGATGCCGATTAGTAGGCATTTGCCGATTAAAATAAATAAGTCAGTATACATTTAGTCATCCTTTCTATTCTGGAAAAAAACTTCATACCATAATATAAACGTATAAACTGCCCAAATTCTTCTGGCATGGTTTGTTTTTCCAGCTTTGTGTTCTTCTAGCATATTATTTATCTGAACTGTATTGAAAAATTCAATCGCCACATCACCAGAAAAAGCGGTTTTGAGGGTATTATAATAAAGATCTTCCCTCAGCCAATCGGGAAGAGGTAGAGGGAACGCCATTTTTTTTCTGTTTGCGCTCACTTCGTTCATGCAGCTTCTTGCTGCTTTTCTTAGAGCCAACTTGGTGTTCTCTTTGCTTACTTTATATTTGACAGGGATTGTTCTTGCAATCTTGAAAATTTCCTTGTCAAGGAATGGCACCCGTAATTCCAGGGAATGTGCCATGGACATTTTGTCTGCTTTCAGCAGTATTTCCTGAACCATCCAGACATGCATGTCCATGTACTGCATTTTGGTAATGTCATCTAAATTCTTTACCTTATCATAAAAAGGTTTTGTATAGCTTTGAGGTGTTTTTGAATGGTATTTCTTTGCTAAAAAGGCATCTCGCTCTTCATATGGAAAAATATTTGAGTTTCCAATGTATCTTTCTTCTATGGTTTGACTGCCACGAATCAAGAAGTTTTTCCCTTTGAATTTGGGAAGGGTCTTGGCAATAGAAGCGATTCCTTTTCTTAAAAATCCCGGCACAGCTTGATAATTTCTTATTGCTAGAGGTTCTTTATATACATTATAGCCGCCAAACATTTCGTCGGCACCTTCACCAGAAAGAACCACCTTCAGGTCTTCAGCAGCCCGCTGGGAAACAAAATACAACAGATTTGCACTTGGGTTGGCTAGAGGTTCATCTAAATGATACTGGACTTTAGAAGCACTCTCCAGATACTCTTCACCGCTGACCAGCTTTAAATAGTTCTCTACCCCAAGTTCATCGGAAACCAACTTGGCACCTTCGTCTTCACTGTAGCGTTTGTCTTCGAATCCGATGGTATAAGTCCGAAGCTTCTGAACTTCTGAAAGTTCACTGGCCACATAACTGGAATCCACACCACTTGAAAGGAAACAGCCAACCTCTACATCACTTATTTTGTGTGCACTGACACTGTTTTTAAATATTTTTTTGATTTCTTCCACAAAATAATCCAACTCATGGGAATTGTCAATGTCGAAGGTGACTTCAAAATATCTTTCTATTTTAATTTCTCCGTTTTGATATTCCATGAAATGACCAGGTTGTAGTTTATACACATTTTTGAAAAAAGTATCATAACCAGGGACACAACCGAATGTCATATAGTCGGGAAGTTTATCTTCGTTAAATTCTTTGACGAAATCTGGATGAGGCAGTAGTCCCTTTATTTCCGATCCATAAAATAATCGGTTATTCATAGGAGCATAATAAAAAGGCTTGATGCCAAAAAAATCACGGGCCGCAAAAAGTTTTTTCTCTTTTGTATCCCATATGGCAAAAGCAAACATGCCGCGCATTTTGTTTAAAATTCCACTGCCGTATTCCTCATAGCCGTGTAATATTGTTTCTGTATCGCCAAGTGTTTTAAAAATATGCCCTTTGTTAATCAATTCTTCTCTGAGTTCCTGATAATTATATATTTCTCCATTAAACGTAATGATTTTAGTCCCATCTTCATTTGCCATAGGTTGGACGCTACCCTCAAGGTCAATGATGCTCAGGCGGGCAAAACCCATGGCAATATCTTCATCAACATAGCTTTCCTGAGAATCAGGACCTCTGTGTTTTATTTTTTCTATCATCTCTTTAATTAAAATGGCACTGTCGTTTCCACCACCAGTAAATCCTACAAAACCGCACATTTGTTATCCTCCAAAGTTGTTTATATATTATGTAATACTTTATTATTTTACACTTTTTTAATGGTTATGGGAAGTTAAAATATGATATAATAATAAAAAAGGAGGCGGATTATGTTTGATGTTGTGATTACACCAGCTTTGATCTGGATAGTACTGGCAGTAATATTTGCAACCATTGAGTTGGCTACCCAAGGTATTCTGACCATTTGGTTTGCAGTTGGCGCAGTTGCCGCGGCGATTGGGTCTATGTTTGTATCAAACGTATTTATTCAGTTTGTAATATTTCTCGTGGTTTCAATTGGGTTGCTATATTTTACAAGACCCATCGCAGAAAAGTACTTAAAACTGGGGAAGCAAAAGACGAATATGGATTCAATAGTTGGAGAAAAGGCTTTTATTATGGATACTGTAGCGCCATTTAAAACAGGGCAGGCTAAAATACGCGGTCAGGTCTGGTCATTTGAAGGAATAAACAGCAGTGATCAGTTTGAAATCGGTGAAGAAGTTATCGTAGAAAAAATTGAAGGCGTAAGGCTTTTAGTGAAGAAATCGGGGGGAGTATTATGAGTTTTCTTATTTCCATTTTTCCTTTATTTATATTAATCATTTTAATAATAGCCTTAATTGTAACTAATATTAGAATTGTGCCACAGGCAAATGCCTATGTCATTGAGAGGTTGGGTGCATATCATGTCACCTGGAGTGTAGGACTTCATTTTAAAATCCCTCTTCTTGATAGAATTGCAAAAAAAGTAAATATGAAGGAACATGTCATTGATTTTCCACCTCAGCCAGTTATTACAAGAGACAATGTAACGATGGAAATTGACACGGTCATATATTATCAGATCACAGATCCAAAATTGTTTGCCTACGGTGTTGAAATGCCTATGTCAGCCATAGAAAATCTTTCGGCAACCACCTTGAGAAATATTATTGGTGATCTTGAACTGGATGAATCCTTGACGAGCAGAGAATTGATTAACACAAAAATAAGACTGGTATTGGACGAGGCAACGGATCCATGGGGAATTAAGATTAATAGAGTAGAAGTGAAAAATATTCTTCCGCCTAAAGACATACAAATTGCCATGGAAAAACAGATGAGAGCTGAAAGAGAACGACGAGAAGCAATCATCAGAGCAGAAGGAGAAAAACGTTCCACAATACTAGTAGCCGAAGGCCATAAAGAGTCGGTGATTTTAGAGGCTGAAGGGCAGAAACAAAGCGCCATCAGATATGCTGAAGGTCAGGCTGAATCTATTCGACTGATTCAATTGGCAACAGCCGACGGTATTAAAATGTTGAATGAGTCCATGCCTACAGAAAAGGTTATTGCGTTGAAAAGTCTTGATGCCTTTGCCGCTGCGGCAGACGGTAAAGCAACAAAAATAATTATCCCTTCAGATTTGCAGGGACTTGCCAGTATGGCAACATCAATTTCAGAGATATTAAAAGACAATAAGGAGTAAAGCTGTTTATGAAGGTGGCATTTCATACTCTTGGATGTAAAGTAAATCAATATGAAACAGAAGCCCTTAAAGAGAAGTTTTCTTTAAAGGGCTATTCTGTTGTCGATGAAAAAGAGTTCGCGGATATTTATGTGATTAACACTTGTACGGTAACAAGTCTGGCTGATAGAAAATCACGCCAGTACATCAGAAAAATGAAAAAGGTGAACCCGGCATCAGTTATGGCAGTAACGGGCTGCTACGCTCAA
>JBBRXC010000060.1:0-9521 GCA_038248745.1 Peptostreptococcales bacterium
GATCTATATTCCAATTTGTTCTGACGGTGGCATTGTGTATGATTATCATATGGCGCTTGCCCTTGCAATGGGAGCGGACTTTATTATGCTAGGCAGATATTTTGCCAGATTTGATGAAAGCCCAACCAATAAACTCAACATCAGCGGAAACTATGTGAAGGAATATTGGGGAGAAGGTTCAAACAGAGCTAGAAACTGGCAGAGATATGATATGGGTGGCGACAATAAGCTTTCTTTTGAAGAAGGTGTCGACTCTTATGTTCCTTATGCAGGGAGATTGAAAGACAACGTGACGCTATCGCTAAATAAGGTGAAATCAACCATGTGCAACTGTGGTGTTTTAAGTATTCCTGAGCTTCGGGAAAAAGGAAAAATCACCCTGGTATCAGCAACAAGCATCGTTGAAGGTGGGGCTCATGACGTTATACTGAAGGATGCCAGCGCAAATGTGATCAGATAATGAAGGAGAAAAAAATGCAATATGAAGGAATTCTGGTTGTTGACTTTGGTGGTCAATATAATCAGTTAATAGCAAGAAGAGTAAGAGAAGCGAATGTTTACTGCGAAATCGTTTCTTATAAAAATTGTCTTGAAAAAATCAAGGAATCAAGGCCTTGGGGGATCATATTTACCGGAGGCCCGGCGAGTGTCTATGAAGAAGGTGCACCTACCGTTCCTAAGGAAATCTTTGAATTGGGAATCCCCATTCTGGGAATTTGTTATGGCGCCCAATTAATGGCGCATGTTCTTGGCGGGGAAGTTGTAAGCCCTGATTTTAAGGAATATGGAAGAGTTAAACTTAAAACGAAGGAAAGTTTATTATATAAAGGAATACCTCTAGAGGAAATTTGTTGGATGAGCCATACAGATTATATTAAAAGGGTGCCGGAAGGTTTCACTGTTGCATCGGCTACAGAAACCTGCCCTACAGGCTCCATGGAAAATGCAGAAAAGAAGTTATATGCGGTTCAGTTCCATCCGGAAGTTCATCACACCCCATTTGGTCAGGATCTGTTAAAGAATTTCCTGTTTGAAATCTGTGAATGTGAAAAGAACTGGACGATGTCCAGCTATGCCAAGAATAAAATTGAAGAAATAAAGAAAACTGTTGGTGATAAAAAGGTGCTATGTGCTCTATCGGGTGGCGTGGATTCCTCCGTTGCGGCGATACTGGTTCATGAAGCCATCGGCGACAACCTGACCTGTATATTTGTAGATCATGGGTTGCTTCGAAAAAATGAAGGCGATCAGGTAATGGAAGTCTACGGCAGGCAGTTTAATATGAAAATTATCAGAGTGAACGCACAGGAAAGATTCCTCGGGAAACTTAAAGATGTCAGCGATCCTGAAACCAAAAGAAAAATAATAGGGGAAGAATTTATCAGAGTTTTTGAGGAAGAATCAAAAAAACTTTATGAAGAACTTGGCGGAATTGGCTACCTACTTCAAGGTACCATTTATCCTGATGTTGTAGAAAGCGGTAGCGGAGATTCAGCAGTAATAAAAAGTCATCACAACGTGGGAGGACTTCCTGCTGATATGAAGATGGCGCTTCTGGAACCTTTGAGACTTTTATTTAAGGATGAAGTACGAGCAGTTGGTGAAGAACTAGGAATCGCCTCCGAACTTGTGTGGAGACAGCCATTTCCAGGACCAGGGCTGGCAATCAGATGTCTTGGGGCAATCAGCGACGAAAAGTTAGAGATTATCAGGGAGTCGGATTACATCTTAAGGGATGAAATTGCCATTGCAGGCCTGGAAAGAGAAATCTGGCAGTACTTTACCGTACTGCCGAACATTCGCAGTGTAGGCGTCATGGGGGACTTCAGAACCTATGACTATACAGTGGGGATACGGGCGGTAACATCCGTTGACGGGATGACCAGCGACTGGGCACGTATCCCATATGACGTTTTGGAGAAAATAAGTAATAGAATCGTTAATGAGGTCAAAGGGGTCAATAGAATCGTTTATGATGTGACAAGCAAACCACCATCAACCATTGAGTGGGAGTAGGTCAGAAGTTATCCTAGGTGTTTGGAAGTTTTTTCTCGTAGCAGTTAGTGTCGCAGATTGGTCTGCGTTGTATTGTATCTATTCTCATAATAAAGTGGAGTCACAACATAGGATTCTAGATAATTTTAGTCATAGACATCAATTATTTTATATTGTTGATGTTCTACGACTTTTTTATTTGCATCTAAAAACAAATCGTTTACTTTCGTGCGCATATAATATACGATATAAGCATGAAAGTAAACGGAGGTTGATTAGATGGATTACCGGAAATGCTTAGAAACTTTGCTCGATAAAAATGAAGGTGTACTTTTAACAAAAGATATACTTGAAGCTGGAATTTCAAAACAGTTATTAAGTAAATATGTAAAAAGAGGATATGTCGAAAGAGTTGGACAAGGGGTGTATCTATCAATAGATGCATTTGAAGATGAGATGTATGTTTTGCAAGCACGGAGCAAAAAGGCCGTTTTTTCCCACGAGACGGCACTTTACTTACATGACTTAACTGATAGAGATCCTCTACAGTATACAATTACCTTACCATCAGGCTATAATGCTACTAAGTTTAAAGATGATGGTGTTTATGTGTATTATATTAAGAATAATTTGCTGAATCTAGGGGTCGAAGACGGAAAAACACTATTTGGGAGAAGTATTCGAGTTTATAATAAAGAACGTACAATCTGCGATATTGTAAGGAATCGTAATGGGATTGATCCGGCTATTGTCAATGAAGGTATTAGAAGATATTTATCTTTGAAAGATAAGAACATTCCTAAATTATTGCAATATGCTGAAAAAATTAGAATAGAAAAAATAGTTAGGGAGTATTTGGAGGTTTTACTATGAGAACGTTAAGGCAGATTAAAGATTTGATTAATAATATGGCAAAGAAGAAAAATATAAATCCTCAAATACTTTTGAGAAATTATATGATGGAGAGACTTCTTGAAAGGATTGCTTCATCACCATATAAAGAGAACTTCATTTTGAAAGGTGGAATGCTTGTTAGTTCCCTTATTGGAGTGGAAAGTCGGTCCACAGTAGATATGGATACAACAATGAAACAAAAAGCAGTGACACTTGACTCAATCAAAACAATATTTGAGGATATTATTACTATTGATCTTGATGATGGTGTGACATTTATCGTAAAGAAGGTTGACGAGATAAGAGATGAAGCAGATTATTCAGGTTTCAGAGTATCAATTGATGCAAAACTTGAAAATGCAAAGATACCGATTAAAGTTGATATTACTACAGGTGATGAGATCACACCGAAAGAAGTATCTTATGCATACTCTTTGTTGTTGGAAGAACGTTCTATTGAGATATTAAGTTATAATATTGAAACAGTTTTAGCTGAAAAGTTTGAAACAATTATTACACGTGGCACTGCTAATACAAGAATGAGAGATTTCTATGATGTTTACATTTTACATCGGCTTCAAAGCGAAAAGATTAATTTGGGTACTCTAAAGGAGGCGTTAATTGGAACGGTTAATAGACGTGGGACATTTCGCGTTCTTCAAAATGGAGATGAAATCATTGAAGATGTGTTAACCAGTGAGGTCATGTCAATTAGCTGGAAAAGGTATCAAAAAAAGTACCCATACGCAGCTGATACTAGCTGGGAGCAGGTAGGCGATTCTGTCAAATTTCTCTGGAAATCTATTAGTTAAAATTTATAATGGAAAAAGCCTTGGTTAAAACTTTTAACCGTAGGGAGACCAGCAGTTTTAAATGCGGTATTTCATAAATTGTATATAGGAAGATTCACCTGTAGATTGACGTCGATTTGGCCACTTTAATATAATTATGAATTATGTTCTTAAATATATACTGTTGCATCTGCACTAAAAAATGTGTATACTGTCAGTGTAAATGCAACAGAGGAGGTTTATATGGAGTATATAGAAAAAATTCTAGATTACCTGGAACAAAATAATGGAATAATTACATCACAATATTGTAGGGAAGAAAATATTCCAACAGTCTATCTTACACGGCTAGTTAAAAAAAATGTTCTTACTAGAGTTGATAGAGGCATTTATATTTCTAAAGATGGTGATTATGATGTGTACTACTTTTTCCAGCATAAATTTAAAAAAGCGATTTTCTCCTATGAGACAGCTCTATATCTACAAGGGCTGACTGATAAAATACCGCATGTAATAGAAGTTAGTGTTCCATATAGCTATAAGTTTAATAATGTGCCAAACAATTTGGAGGTTTACTACGTTAAGAAAGAGATCGCTGAAATGGGAACAACCAAAGCGATAACAAATTTTGGAAACCAAGTAAAAGCTTATAATATAGAGAGAGTAGTATGTGATTTCATTCAGAATAAAAGTGACGTTGATCCAGAGATTTACGTCAAGACAATAAGAGATTATGCAGTCTCAAAGAATGCTGATATAAATAAACTTTTTATGTATGCTGAAAGAATGGGTATCACAGAAAAGGTAAGAAATACGATGGAGATTATTTATAAATAAAGATCAGTTAATAGCGTTATGTCATAAGGTTGCAGCCAATACAGGTCTAACTTTTAACGCTTTTAAAGGGTTAGATTATAAGATAACCGTGTATGATATTTGCTATATTTAGTAATATCATATACGGTTATTAAAATACTTCCCGATACACATCATTGCCTCAAACTCAGTGAAGATGTATAATATACATACATGGAATATTTGGAGGAAAAGAATATGAAACAATTGAAAACTATCGAAAGAAAAATGAAATTTATTGAGGCTAACATGAAATTTGAAGGATTCTGTATTAGTGATAAATCAAAAGAAACTTGCACTAGAATCCTAAAGGGAGAAATTTCTGGAGATGATGTTGTCAAGACTTATATTTGCAAACATAAAAAGGTCTTATGATATGAGCGAATATTTTGTAGATGGTGAAGCTGTTTTACCAAATAAATTAGGAATTGATAAATCTGAAGATCTTAAAAGTGCAGAAGAAGAAATTGTAGCTGCACGTATGGCGGAGCTATCAAAAAAACCCATTTCCGGAGATTTGGGTTTTAATACCCTTAAAGTCATTCACTCGAAATTGTTTTCTGATATTTATGACTTTGCTGGAAAAATAAGAACGGTTCGAATTGCAAAGGGAAACAGTGTCTTTTGTTATCCCGAGTTCATAGATGATGAAATAAAGCGTATTTTCGGGTATTTGCAAAACAAAAATTACTTAATTGGATTGACAATGGAGGAGTTTATCGACCAGTTTGCCTTTTTGACTGGAGAACTCAACGCATTACATCCTTTCAGAGAGGGCAATGGGAGAGCTATAAGATTGTACCTTAAAGAATTAGCGGAGAATGCGGGATGGTATATTGCTTATGAAGATATTAATTCAGATGAATTGCTTGATGCCGATATAAAATCATTTGAAGGCAATCTTCTGCCACTAATCCAACTCCTTCAGATGAATACAGTTGAACATAAATTGAGGGTTGATTTATGATAACAATTTGGAACCAAATGGAAATATATATAGGAAACCCTTCAATAGAATTAAAATCTATTTTGGACACCCTTTCTGCTAAAAAAATTAAGGTGAAATGCAGAGTGTTCAGTGATAGTAGTGTACATTTTTTGAATTCGAAAATAGATTCTTTTGATATTTTTAATCCAAAAAATGATTTATCAAAGATTTATTATGTCTATGTACATAAAAAAGACTATTTGGAGACCTTGGCAGTATTGGAAAATGACTTGGGAATAAAGTTTTAGGAAATTTAAGATAACCGTTTATGATATTCGTCATATTTTTTGAATATTATATACGGTTATTTTCTATTGCAATCGGGTACATATATTTAGTAGTTAAAACAGACTAATAGACTATTGCTTCTCCATGAAACATGACTCTTTTGGTCTTGTTGAAAAAATAATAGAAAAGAGGCAAGTAAATGAAAAAAATTCTTGTACTGGGGCTTGGGGCTCAGGGTCTGGCAGCCGCCAGGAAATTAGATGAAGAACCGAATGTGTCTGAAGTAATCTGCGCCGGAAGAACTCGTGCAGTGGTTGACAGCGTAGTCAGCATGCTGAAAAAAGGGCGTGGCGTGATTGTCGATGCCAACGATAAGGATAGTATTGTAGCTGCGGCCAAAGGGGTAGATTTGATTCTCAATGCTCTGCCACTGGAACACACAAAAAATGTCCTGGACGCCGCGCTGGAAGTAGGTGTGCATTATCAGGACTACGCAGCAACTACCTCGTTAGATGAAGATTGGGTGGAAAGCATACGGATGCAGTACGATGTCTATGGGCCTAAATTTGCAGCCATCGGCAAGCTGGCACTTGTGGGCACCGGTTCTGCACCGGGCTTGATTTGTGTGGCAACCCGGGATGCAGTTCGCTATGTGGACCGTTGCGAAACGATATATAACTATATTTGGGAAGGAGTAGAAGCCAAGCGGTTTCTGCCATTCTGGTGGTCTCCGGTGACGGCACTTCATGATATGTCCCAGCAGGCCTATGCCTTTGTGGATGGGAAATTGATACGGACGCCAGCCTTTGGATTGCCAGTAAAACGGAAATTTGAAGAGTGGGAGGAGGAGATTACCTTCCGTGAACATTGCCATGATGAACCAATTCATTATAGCTTCAATGCCGAAAAGTATTTCAAGGGAGTAAAAAACGCCTACTTTAAATATGCCGGACCTGGTATGGATTTTGCTGCACCTCTATATCGCGCAGGGTTGCTTTCCCATGAAAAAGAATGGGTGGGGGGCCAAGAAGTCGCGCCATTCGATATGGTGCTGAAGCACATTCCACCTGCACCCAAATATAGGGAGGAAATTGCAGAAATTCTTGAAGAAGGATTGCTCACAGACTCTGGGTGCATGGTTATTCAGGTCTTTGGAGAAAAAGATGGGAAAAATGTCAAGGTGGAAACGCATGTGTCTGCCCCCGGCTTGGCTGAATCTTTTGAGAAAGAGGGGATTACTGCGGAAATGTATCTCACTGGCCAAGGAGGATTCCTGTTTTCAAAATTGTTCATCAATGATCAATTCGAACAGGTTGGACTTATTTCCTCAGATATGCTGTCCATGGAACAGGTGGATACTTATTTCCAATATGCCAAAGACATTGGGATTACTTTAGAAACTAAGATCGTCTAGGGTCTGGTGTCGCCAGCTGAAGATGGAGGCTAATGAATATAAAAAAGAAAAATGTCGAAACATAGGCAAATAAAGGTTATATATTTCAGGTAAGGGAAGATAAAAAAATCATGAAGGCGATATAATAAGGTGTGGAAGGGTAGTAACCCACCCTAAAGGGTCGGTATTTGTCTAAGTACATTTCGGTATTTGTCTAAGTACATTTATGTAAGGAGGAATGAACATGAACAAGCGATTTACAAGGATATTGCTCAGTTTGGTTTTAATGACTAGTATGATTTCGTTCCAGGGGTCGGCGGTGGTAGCAGCAGAAAATAATATGGCAATGGAGAATTTTGAAAACATTGATTATGCCAAGGCTGGCTATATTCGCGTTATTCTAGAGGGAAACCAGTTAGTTTTCGATGTGAATCCCCAAATCATCCAAGGAAGAACCATGGTACCAATGAGAACCATGTTTGAAAATTTTGGGCTTACGGTAAGTTGGGATGAAACCACGAAAACCGCTCAGGGAACAAGTTCTGAAAGCGCAATTTCTTTCACCATTGGCAGTGATAAAGCAATGATCAATGGTCAGGAAATGATGATAGACGTTCCGGCAAGCATTATACAAGGAAGAACCATGATTCCATTGCGATTTCTTTCCGAAAACATGGGATATAATGTGGTATGGGTACAAGGATCCTATTTGGTCTTGCTTAGTAAGTCGGATATTGTTGAATGGAGATATGACGGATTTGAAGAAGTGATCCCATACAAGGAATTTGAAGCAAAATATATAAATGGCGTCAAAACAAATGAAAGACGATATAATGGACTCAATCATGAAGTCGCCATTGTCAACCTTTACAGTGCTGATGGTCGAGTGATCCCGAATGTGCCAGATTTTCAAATTGCCCATTATGGAACAGGATGGTTTAAAGCATCCCCTTTCTTTGGTAAAACTTACTGGGTTGACGTCGATACAGTCACAAGTACTTACGGAAACAGTCATTTCTTCAATATGGATGATTTTACCCCAATGAAGGCAGGTCTGCTGAGAGAAAGCGCCAATGCTGCCAACTATGTCAAGGTTAGAATTGAAGAACACGGATTTGATCTAGGGGTATGGAATAAAATTGGCTTCAAGCAGGGATCTTCTTTAAGTACAGTGGCTGATGAACAGCTACTGGATGGACAAATCATCAGTAGTTCAGATACAATCTTTAAAGTGATGATTAATGACAAATTCAGCGGATACATGATGATGAATGCATTTCTTGATTCGCTGATGAAGCCTGATCCGAATGTGATCTACAATGTTCTGGTGAAGGACCCAAAAATAATGTTTGACTGGGACGAGAGCAGTTGGATACAACTAAAAGGGGAAGCCCCCTGGTCAGGGATGACAGAAGATATGTTCTTGGTGCAGAGACAAAGTAAACCTGATAAGATGGCGCACCTGGAGACAAAGTTTTCTAAACTTGACTTATGGGTGTATGAATCAGAATATACGGATTCCGTCTATTACTTTGACAATGAGAAGTTAACAGGTATGTGGTAGTGTAGAAAAAAGGCCAAACAGACTTTATGAGGACTAATAATTAGAGATAACCTGAAGGATAGTTGATTCATTTTAAATATCCTTTAGGTTTTTTGGCGCTTAAAAAGTGTTTAAAAACGTTTTAAAAGCACTTATTGTTTATTTATGTTTTTTTGCGATAAAGGAATTAAACACGGGAGATAAAATGGTAAGTGGTAAAATGAAACCAAGGAGCAGTTTACTGTAAAAAGTAAGGGATGTTCTCGTAGTGAAATTAAAGGAGGATCTTAAAATGGAAGAAAAAAGGAAAGAGTACGTGAAACCATCTTTCGGCATAGCGCTATTGATCGTTACATTTTTATTCGCTTTATTAATTATCCAAGTTGTACAGCTGGGTGGGCCAGATATTCATATGACCCTTCTGTTTTCAATGAGTTTTGCCACATTGGTTTTAATGGTAAAAGGAATGAAATGGAAAAGAATTGAAGAAGGCATTATTCATGGTTGCAAAATTGCGACAATACCTATGTTAATTTTAATGTTTATAGGGGTTCTAATTCCTACATGGATCGCATCTGGAACTATTCCGGTATTGATTTATTATGGATTACAAGTAATCTCCCCATCACTATTCTTATTTACCGCCGCTTTAATATGTGGTGTGGCTGCGATGGCTACCGGAAGCAGTTGGACAACAGGTGCAACTTTTGGTGTGGCATTTATGGGAATCAGCATCGGTCTTGGCATACCACCAGCAATGGCAGCAGGCGCTATTATTTCTGGAGCAATTATTGGAGATAAACTTTCTCCTCTGTCTGACTCTACAAATTTGGC
>JBBRXC010000061.1:0-9326 GCA_038248745.1 Peptostreptococcales bacterium
ATCCGCATAAAATGGAGCGGAAGACGAGATTCGAACTCGCGACCCTCGCCTTGGCAAGGCGATGCTCTACCCCTGAGCCACTTCCGCAAAATTTAATTGGTGGGGGGAGGTGGATTCGAACCACCGAAAGCTCAGCTAACGGATTTACAGTCCGCCCCCTTTAGCCACTCGGGAATCCCCCCATATTGATCTGGAAAAATGGAGCTGGTGGAGGGAATCGAACCCCCAACCTGCTGATTACAAATCAGCTGCTCTACCGTTGAGCCACACCAGCAAAATAATTACTCTTTATTGTGTTTGTAAAAAATTGTGTCCGTAAAAAATGGCGATCCGGATCGGGCTCGAACCGACGACCTCCAGCGTGACAGGCTGGCATTCTAACCAACTGAACTACCGGACCACATAATTTAAAATGGTGGGCGCTATAGGGCTCGAACCTATGACCCTCTGCTTGTAAGGCAGATGCTCTCCCAGCTGAGCTAAGCGCCCTGGGCATGTGTTTTTAGTTACTTGACACATTTATTTAATATATAGTATTGAGCATAACTTGTCAAGACTTTTATACTAAATTCTCGTTATTTATTTTGGCTCCAAGGGTGGGGCTCGAACCCACAGCCTATCGGTTAACAGCCGAGTGCTCCACCATTGAGCTACCTTGGAACGTTTCTAAAAGGCGAGTCGAGTATTATCTTAACATAGCGATCTAATCATGTCAACGAGTTTGCAAAACTTTTCTGTTTAATATTTTAGCGGTTCCATTTGTTACATTACTGAGTATATTTTCCAGATTTTCACTGTTCTCAAGTGCAGTCAAAAAAGTCGCATTTACCACATCTGTGTATCCGATATTTTTAATAAAAAAGTCTTCTATTTCCCCAATATTCTGCAATTTATTCAAGTAGCAGTAATCAAAATCCACATTCATGCTTTCCATTTCGCGAATTTCTATAATCCCCGCTGCCTCAACAGCCAATTTCGCCGAACTGGTATATGCTCTGACAAGTCCTCCTGTTCCAAGTTTAATGCCGCCAAAATATCTGGTAATGACAACAGCGATATTTGTAATCCCTTGTGAAACAAGCATTTGTACGATAGGCGCTCCAGAAGTGCCCTGAGGTTCTCCATCATCACTCGCCCATTGAATTTGGAACTTATCCCCTATTACCATTGCCGGAACATTATGGGTTGCCACCTTATTCTCGGATTTTATTTTTGCAATAAAATCATCCCCCGCTTCTTTTGTACTGACAGGGGAGACATGGGCAATAAATTTGGATTTTTCGATAATCTGCTCCACTGAAGCAGCTTTATCAATTGTTTTATATAGTATCATATTCCTTTAACCTATTATAATCAGCAAGTTCCAATTCTACATGGAATAAAGTACCTGCTTCCAAATACGTCATTTCTATCACTCTCCCCTTTTCACAAAGGTAGGACGAAATATCACCTCTGTCATAAGGGATTAATAATTTGCCTGTCACTCGATGAGAAAACACCTTTTGTTTGATTACTTCTATCAGTTGATCAATGTTGTTTCCTTCTTTTACTGAGATGTTAATGGACTCTCCAGTATATGTGGGCATGAATTCATCTTCTAGAAGGTCCGTTTTGTTGTATATAAGCACTTTTTCCTTGCCTGCCGCACCAATCTCTTCCAGCACCCTATTGGTCACCTCTATATGGAAATCATGTGCTTCGTAAGATGCGTCTACCACCTGAAGTAAAAGGTCAGCATAAAGCACCTCTTCCAGTGTAGCCTTGAAGGCTTTCACCAAAGAATGGGGCAATTTACTGACAAAGCCAACAGTGTCTATTAATATAAACTCATGATTTGTATCCAGTTTTATATTCCTTTGTGACGTGTCAAGGGTAGCAAATAACATATCCTTTTCAAGAACAGCTTTTTCTTCCTTTTCTGTCATCTCTAAAAGCTTGTTCATTAAAGCAGACTTGCCTGAATTTGTATAGCCCACAAGGGCTACAACAGGCAACCCAGACTTTTCTCTTTTTGCACGCTGTGTAATTCTGGTACCTCTCAATTGAATGATTTCCGCCTTAATTTCATCCATTCTTTTATCAAGATGCCTTCTGTCAGTTTCCAGCTTTTTTTCGCCTGGGCCTCTGTTTCCTATCCCACCCTGCCTTGACAGAGACTTGCCAAAGCCAATGAGTCTGGGAAGTCTATACTGAAGCTGTGCCAGTTCAACCTGAAGTTTTCCCTCTCTGGAAATAGCCCTGTCCGCAAAAATATCCAAAATAAGAATTGTTCTGTCGATCACCTTCCTATTTAGCTGGTCTTCCAGGTTTCTAAGTTGAACACCGGAAAGTTCATCATTAAAAATCACCGTGTCCACACCCATCGCCTGACACATTTCTTCAAGCTCTATCACTTTCCCTTTTCCTATGTAGGTGGCCGAATTCTTTTTTTCAAGTTTTTGAGTCATCTGGCCAAGTACAACAACATTTGCCGCTTCTGCAAGCCCGTTAAGTTCCTCCATGGAATTTGTGATATCTTCATTCATTTGCAATCCAACCAGGACTGCGCTGCATTCCTCATTGGTAATTACTTCGTTATTATCATTAAACTGTAACATTTGCTTAATTACCTTAAGCCTTTCTTTTAATCAAAAAACCCTCAAATCAACAAAATCATTGCTAACCAGAGGGTTTCATATACCGATATATTTACAGATGCAATTTGGCCAGTTCTTCATGGAATCTAGAGTTAAGCACCTTTATATGAGTTCCTTTCATACCAAGAGATCTAGATTCTATAACTCCTGCACTCTCCAATTTACGAAGTGCATTTACAATTACCGATCTTGTGATTCCTGATCTGTCCGCTATCTTGCTTGCCACAAGAAGCCCCTCATTTCCATTCAGTTCTTCAAAAATCTTTTGAACTGCTTCTATCTCTGAATAAGAAAGCGTTCCAATAGCCATCTGTACGACAGCCTTCTTTCGTGCCTCTTCATCGATTTCCAAAGATTTTCTTCTTTGCATTTCAAGCCCTACAACTGTTGCACCATACTCTCCAAGCACTAAATCCTCGTCTGTAAACTCTGGATTGTATCTTGTTAATATTACCGTGCCCCATCTGTGCCCGGCGCCTTGAATAGGTATAATTGTATGAAGCTTATCATATGTATCGTAATCGTATTTGAATATTTCTAAAGCTTCTTTACCCTTCAAATTTGCTAATGTGTTGGTAACCCGCAACAGCGCTTCATTGTATTCATTTGGGAATTGTTCATTTCCTGTTTCTGGGTCAGTAATTGTTACGCTATCTGCTTTTATTTTGTAATGCACGCCGATTACTTTTCCTTTTTTATTGGTAATGTAAACATTTGCATCCATTAATTCACTTAATATACCGCACAAGTCACTAAAAGAAAATATACCAGATACGCTTTCTCTTAAAAGCCAATTCAATTTTCTTACTTTCCCTAAAATTTGGTCGCTCATTAATTTTTCTCCTTGTAACCAATTTGATATGACTTATATATATTTTACATTATATACAGTTTTAGCCAGTAATCAACACATTTTTTTGATTTTTCAAAAAAGTTTCATATTTTGGCACAATTCAAAAAATGTCGTGTTCTTACCTTGCAGGTTACAACAAGAAAACATTATAAAATGAATCTGTCTATATCATCTGCATGGATTTTTCCTTCAAATCTTTCCTGCACATATTCCTTGTCAATGACTATTTCCTTCTCCATCATTTCTGAAATATTAAATGAAATATCCTCAAGAAGTTTTTCCATAATTGTATGAAGTCTTCGTGCGCCAATGTTTTCAGTCTGTTCATTCATCAAGAATGCCATCGTTGCAATTTCTTGAATGGCCTCTTCTGAAAAGTCAATTTTTATTCCCTCAGTTTCAAGCAACATGATATGCTGTTTCAGCAAAGCGTTTTCTGGCACGGTCAAAATTTTAACAAGCGCTTCTTGGTTCAAACTGGAAAGTTCTACTCTAATTGGAAATCTACCCTGCAATTCTGGAATCAAGTCTGTGGGTTTTGCAGTATGAAATGCTCCCGCACCAATAAACAAAATGTGGTCTGTCTTAACAGGACCATATTTTGTGTTGACCACACTACCTTCCACAATTGGCAAAATGTCTCTTTGTACGCCTTCTCTTGACACATCTGCCCCAGATCGATAGGAAGAGCCTGAAGCAATTTTATCGATTTCATCGATAAAAATAATACCATTTTGTTCAGCACTCTCTAGTGCTTCCTCCGTCACTTGATCCATATCCAGTAAATTCTGTGCTTCCTGTTCACGAAGTATTTTTCTTGCATCCTTAACTCTGACTTTTTTCTTTTTGGTCTTTTGTGGCATCATATCACCAAAAATATTACCTATAGCCATCATACCCTCATTCCCCACATCAAGAGTATTATTTTTTGGCACATCTTTTATCTGTATTTCAATAAATTGTTCTTCCAGCAATCCATCTCTTAGTTGTTGTCTTACCTGTTCTCTAGCCAGTTCAATATCGCCTTTTTCTGAGGAATCTTCTTTTGATTGTTCTGTTGGCGCTTTTGGACTTTGGTATCCGCCGCCCATTATAAAGTCAAAAGGCCCTCTTACACCACCTGGTGCAGTTGGCGGTTTTTTCTTCCCAGGAATAATTGCTTCAATGATTTTTTCTTCCGTTATTTCATCTGCAATCGAATATTTTTCCTGCAGTCTATTTTGTTTTGTTATTCTTATGGCAGCTTCAACCAGATCACGGACCATGGAGTCTACGTCTCTGCCTACATAGCCAACCTCAGTAAATTTTGTTGCCTCCACCTTGACAAAAGGCGCGTCCATAAGTTTTGCCAATCTTCTAGCGATCTCCGTTTTTCCCACGCCTGTTGGTCCTATCATTAAAATATTCTTTGGCGTTATTTCTTCTCTCATTTCATCGGAAAGCAAACTTCTCCTATATCTGTTTCTAAGGGCAATCGCCACGGATTTCTTTGCTTCGTCTTGTCCAATGATAAATTTATCCAACTCACCAACAATTTCTTTTGGCGTCATCTTATTGAAATTATTCATACTCATATCCTCCCTTAAAGCTTTTCAACTGATATATTGTCATTTGTGAAGACACATATAGATGCAGCAATCTTTAATGATTCACGCACTATTTCTTCCGCTGTCATCGATGTATGATTATAAAGTGCTGCGGCAGCCGCATGGGCGTAATTCCCTCCTGAACCTATTGCAATGTAATTTGAATCCGGTTCAATCACTTCTCCATTTCCTGAAATCAGCAAAATATTCTCTTTATCTACAGCAATCATCAGCGCCTCAAGATTTCTCATAGCCCTGTCGCTTCTCCATAGCTGCGCAAGTGCCACTGCTGCTTTTTTTAAATTGCCGGAATGCTCTTCCAATTTTTTTTCAAATTTTTCTGTCAAACTGAATGCATCTGATACCGATCCTGCAAACCCAGTAACAACCGAATTTTTATATATTTTCCTAACTTTCTTTGCTGTAGCCTTCATAATAGCTGTCTGACCCATGGTTACCTGGCCATCTCCACCAATACATATATCGTCAGGTCCTCTTCTTACAGCGACGATCGTTGTTGCATGAAATTCAATCATTTATTATTCCTCCTATTATTCTTTAAGTTTTAATCTCTCCGTTGGGTATTCCTTTTGTTTTTTTCAATTAGCTTATTCTTTATACCCACATTCACTGTTCGAACACGCAAAACTTGTACTTTTTGTCTTTTTTTCTACAATAACTGAATTGCAATTTGGGCATTTTCTATCGGTTGGTTTAGTCCAAAATACCTGATCGCAATCAGGGTAGCCGCTACATCCATAAAAAACTCTTCCAGACTTTCCTCTTCTGACAATAATGTCTTTACCGCATTTTGGACATTTTGCATCAATTTTATTAACAATTTGTTTCGTATTCTTACATTCCGGATAACCTGTACAAGCTATAAAGTCTCCAAACCTTCCCTGCTTTTTCGCCATAGGCTTCCCACATTTTTCGCACATCTCACCAGTTAATTCGTCTTCAATAACCAATTTCTCTATTTCTGCATCCGCTATAGTAAGTTCTTCTTTTAATATAACATAAAAATCGCTGACAATTTCTTTCCAGTCAACATTTTCTATTTCAATATCATCCAGTCGATCTTCAAGATTTGCTGTAAAATCTGCATCAACAATCTCTTTGAAATATTTTTCGAGTAATTCTGTTACAACAAAGCCTAAATCCGTCGGCACTAGAGATTTTTTCTCTCTAACGATATACCTTCTCTCCAGAAGGGTTCCAATAATAGGGGCGTAAGTACTTGGCCTGCCAATATCCTTTTCTTCCAGATCTTTTACAAGACTGGCTTCTGTGAATCTTGCCGGAGGCTGCGTAAAGTTCTGTTCACTTAAAAGATCCACTAAATTCAGCACATTACCTTCTTCAAGCTGTGGCAGCATCTTTTCTTCACTTTCATCTGTACTATCCACATACAGTCTTAAGTATCCATCAAATTTAATTTTTGATCCTGTTGCTCTAAAACTATAGTCACCATTTTTAATTTCTGCAGAAACGCTGTCGTAAACTGCCGGAGTCATTTGACTTGCCATGAATCTGGACCAAATTAACTTATATAAATTATACTGATCTTTTGTCAACGAAGCCTTTATTTCATCAGGACTTAATTCAATATAACTTGGTCTGATCGCCTCATGTGCATCCTGCACGTCCTTTTTTTTATTTGTATATATATTCTTTCCAAGATATTCTTTCCCTAGTTTTTCTGTAATATAAGCAGCAGCAGAACTGATTGCTTCTTCAGAAATCCTTACGGAGTCAGTTCTAATGTAAGTGACCAGACCAACAGTCCCACTTCCTTTTACATCTACACCTTCATAAAGTTGTTGTGCAATCTGCATTGTTTTTTTCGTTTGAAATCCCAATTTGTTTGATGCATCTTGCTGAAGACTACTTGTCGTGAATGGTGGGTACGCTTTTCTGGTTCTTTCTTTTTTTTCAACCTTATTTACTTTGTAAGGCTTGTCTTTTAATTCAGTCAATATTTTATCAGCTGACATCTTATCGTCAACAGAAATTTTCTTTCCTTTATAGTCTGATAATTTTGCAGAAAAACTTTTTGTATTACCCTTTTCTAGCCCCTGCAAAACCGCACTGATATTCCAAAATTCTTTAGGAATAAAAGCCTTAATCAGTTTTTCTCTGTCACATATTATTTTCAATGCAGCAGACTGGACCCTTCCTGCACTCAATCCTCTTCGAACCTTACGCCAAAGAAGTGGGCTTATCTGATATCCAACCAGGCGATCTAACACTCGCCTCGCCTGCTGGGCATCCACCAATTTCAGATCAATTTGTCTTGCGTTTTTAACCGCCTTTTGAATCGCCGTTTTCGTTATTTCATTAAAAACAATTCTACAGGCCTTTTTTTCATCTATACCCAATAAAAAAGCGATATGCCATGAAATAGCTTCCCCTTCTCTATCATTATCTGTTGCCAGATATATTTTAGAGGCATTTTTCGCCTCCGCTCTCATTGCTTTTATAATATCTCCTTTACCTCTGATTGAGATATATTGGGGTTCAAAATTATCTTCAATATTTATTCCCAGTTTGCTTTTCGGCAGATCTCGAAGATGTCCAACAGAAGCGATTACTTTGTAATTGCTTCCTAAAAATTTACCGATTGTTTTTGCCTTTGAGGGTGATTCAACTATCACCAAAGCCTTGGAGTTGGCCATTAAATAATCCTCCTATGGATATCTATATTTCTCTTATATAATATAATTTGTATCACTAATGAAAGATTATATTTGTAAAACCTTTATTTTGCAACAAAAATTTTTCCCATACAGGAATAAATAAGTCCTTTCATTTCCAAAACAGTGATCATGGCATTGACTTCGCCAGCGCCTTTTCCTGTTGTTTTACAAATAGAGTCAACGGTTGTTTCACTTCCTGCTTCTATTACTTCATAAATAATAATTTCATCTTTTCCAAGGGTTGCTTTCAATTGAAGGCTTTCTTTTCTCTGCAACCCCAGTTCCTCAATAATATCATCTATTACTGTTATGGGAACTGCACCATCCTTTATCAACTTATTCGTTCCAATACTGTAAATATTATTAATATTACCAGGAACTGCGTATAGATTCCGCCCCTGCTCTGCTGCATATTCTGCCGTAATGAGAGAACCGCTTGACATGCCAGCCTCTACAATTACCGTACCAACCGAAAGTCCACTTATAATTCTGTTCCTGATAGGGAAACTGTAATTTGTAGGCTGAAATCCAGGTGGGAATTCAGACAAGATCAAACCATTCTCCAGAATTTCCACCATAAGATCTTTATTTGATTTTGGATAACATACATCCACGCCGCATCCAAAAACAGCGATAGTTTTCCCTTTATTTTCCAGTGATCCTTTATGTGCATAAGAGTCAATCCCTGAAGCCATACCACTTACAGTCACTATTTCATATTCAGCCAGTTTTCTCCCAAGCATTTGAGCAGCCCATTTCCCATAACCGGTTGCATGTCTAGAGCCTACCACAGATATACAACTATTACTAGCTATCTTAATATCTCCTATGTAATACAGGACGGATGGAGGGTCTTTAATATATCTTAACATCCGTGGGTAATCTTCCTCCAAAGGCGTAATTGTATTTATGGAGTATCTATTCATTAAATCTGGCATGATTAAAACCCTGACCTTTCTTTATCTATTTTCCTATACTGCAAAGCTTCGCCAATATGATTCAGTTGGATGTTTTCTTTCCCCTCCAAGTCTGCTATTGTTCTGGCTACCTTTATAATTTTGTAATAAGATCTCATGGTAAGTCCCATTTTTTCGAAGGCTTCTGTCAACAGTCTTTTCGTTTCTTTGTCTAAATAACAATATTTATCCAAATTTTGTCCTTTAAGCTGAGAATTATATGACAGGTCCATATGGCGATACCTTTCCTTTTGAATGTTTCTTGCTTTTGCAACATCCCGCGCCATTTCGCAGGAGCTTATTCCCTTAGCCCGTTCTATTGTTATTTCTTTATAATCAAGAGCCATTAATTCAACATTTAAATCGATTCTATCTAAAATTGGTCCCGACAATTTTGATTGATAACTTCTTATCTGCGAACTGCTACAGTTGCATTCATGCTTTGAATCACCCAAATATCCACACCTGCAAGGATTACATGCCGCTACCAAAATAAATTCCGCTGGGAATGCCACCATGCCGCTCACTCTGTTTAGTCTGATTTCTCCTTCTTCAAGAGGCTGTCTAAGCATTTCAATTGCCTGTTGACTAAATTC
>JBBRXC010000062.1:0-9273 GCA_038248745.1 Peptostreptococcales bacterium
GTTTTATTGATGAACGACGGTGAAACGGTAGGAAGATTTGCAGGTGCAAGAGTCATTCTTGGTGAAGCTGGTGTTGTTGAATCGGAAATAGCGAAAGTTTTAAGAGAAGCGGCTTATCACACAAGGTTTAAGAAAATGTATCATTCAGAAACATATATCGGTTTGGATAAGGATTTCATAGTGAAAGCACATCTCCTCATCCCGGAAACCCATGAAAATGCAATGTACAATTGGATGTTGAATTTTCAGTATATCAATGATTTTTATGATGAAATGTTTAAAGACTCAAAACCAATTGGCAATGAACCGGATATATATATTCTTTCAGATCCGGACTTTCGACATCCGAAATATCCGGATGGATTGGCATACTTTGATCCGGAACATAATTGTGCATGTCTATTAGGTATGAGATACTTTGGAGAACATAAAAAAGGTACTTTAACGCTTGCATGGAGCATCGCAAACAGAAATGGATATGTATCTTGTCATGGCGGACTAAAGAGAATGACCAAGCAAGATGGAGAAAGCTACGTCATGGGCGTTTTTGGATTATCTGGATCAGGGAAATCAACATTAACCCATGCAAAACATGAGGGGAAGTATGACGTTTCTGTTCTTCACGATGATGCCTACATTATTTCTTTAGAAGATGGAGCATCTGTTGCTCTTGAACCTTCCTATTTTGACAAGACACAGGACTATCCCCTATCTTCAGAGGATAATAAATTTCTCATATCAGCACAAAATTGTGGAGCTACCATTGATGAAGATGGAAAAGTAGTTCTTGTCACCGAAGATATTAGAAACGGCAACGGCAGAGCTATCAAATCAAAGCTATGGGCACCAAATCGAGTAGATAAAATGGATGACCCAGTAAAGGCTATTGTATGGCTCATGAAAGATCATGCGCTTCCGCCAGTCATTAAAATTGAAGACCCGGTTTTAGCATCTGTAATGGGCGCCTGTCTTGCGACAAAAAGAACTACTGCTGAAAAGCTTCAGTATGGGGTAGATATGAATGCATTAGTTTTTGAACCCTACGCAAATCCATTTAGAACGTACCCGCTTATTGAGGATTACAATAAATTTAAGTATCTTTTTGAACATAATAAGGTGGAATGTTATATTATCAATACCGGCCATTATTTAGAAGAAAAAATACCTAAGGAAGTTTCAATTAAAATCGTCGAAGCTATCGTTGATGGAACCGGGGAGTTTGAAAATTTCGGCAGGCTGGGTGATATGATAAAAACAATGGAGATTCCTGGCTTTGAACCTCCGTTTGGGGAAAAATCATATGTTGACATTTTACTCGCAGGATTTCAAGCTAGACTTGTATATATGGAGTCATTAAAAGAGCTTAAAGAAGGAAGAGACAGTCTTCCGGAAGAAGCATTTCAGGCGATCATTAACATTACGGACACATTAAGCAGACTGGATTAAATTGATATTATTGCTGAGAAGCAATTAATATATCGTTAGTGCTAATGCATTAAAAGGGAGGAATTAAATTGATGAAGGGGAAAATAGGAATAAGAGGCATACTGATTGCCGTACTGCTGTTAGTAGTCTTATTTATAAGTTTGATCGGTTATATCACCGATTTCTTATGGTTCAAAGAACTGGGATACACTACGGTATTCTTTACAAAGATGTTTACTCAGTTGAAAATTGGTATACCGGCATTTATAGTTATTACGCTAATAACATATATCTATTTAAAATTACTAAAAAGAGGTTATTTTAAAAAAATCGAATCGGATGATGTACCCAACGAAAAATTGCTAAATAAAATGACATGGGGTTTAGCGGCAATATTCTCCGGGGTCTTTTCTTTCGTAATCGTATCACAACTTTGGTTCGAAATCTTGAAATTTATTAATAGCACATCATTTGGAATAAATGATCCAATGTACAACTTGGATATTTCTTTTTATGTGTTTAAACTAGACTTTATTACACAGCTAAATCAATTAATGATTGGTGTTTTAATTGGATTTGGGGTTATAACAGTGGTATATTATTTACTACTGATGTCCTTACGGAAACCGGAAATTTTCGAAACGGTTGAAGAACCTCAGGACGAAACAAGATATGACGGGTCTGCGGGAGCTAAGCAGCAAGGATTCGGCAGTTTTGGCAGCTTCGGTAACATGGGCGGACTTGGAGATCTTCTTGGGAAAGCCTTTGGTGGCGGTGGAAATATGAATACGCCTTTTAACAAGAAAAAGCAGTTTGATGATGAAAATTTTATGAGACTTATGGGAATTGCATCAAAACAGCTGATTGTCATTGGCGTTTTGTTCTTTGTCATGCTAGGGGTCAATTTCTATTTGAAGCAGTATAGTTTACTGTATTCAAAGACGGATCTTCTTTATGGCGCAGGCTTTACTGACGCAAATGTTACTCTTTGGGTTTATAGATTATTAATTGGTTTTTCTTTAGTAGCCGCGGCAGCTTTTGCTTTTGGCATTTTAAAGAAAAAATACAGAGTTATGTTGACAGTTCCTGTCATTATGATTGTCGTGGGGCTTATTGGATCAGGAGCAGCAATGGTAGTTCAGAATTTTGTTGTCTCTCCAGATGAAATAACCAAAGAAAGTCAGTATCTTGAAAGGAATATTCAATTTACGCAAAAGGCATATGGGCTAAATGAAGTAACAATAAAACCTTTTGCTGCAAATAATCAGTTGACAAAAGATGATATTCTAAACAATTCGGAAACCATTTCGAATATTAGAATTAATGACTTTGAACCTGCAGAAAAATTCTATAATCAAACACAAACCATTAGGCTTTACTATACGTTTAATGATGTGGACGTAGACAGATACTTAATAAATGGAAACTATACACAAACCTTCTTGTCTGCAAGAGAAATTGATGAAACAAAGATCAGGCAAGAGTGGTTGAATGTTCATCTTAAATATACCCATGGCTATGGGATAACACTTTCCAGAGTAGATACAATTACGGCAAGTGGCCAGCCGGATATGCTTATTAAAGGAATTCCGCCAATTTCAGAGGTTGACGAAATTACAATAACCAGACCGGAAGTGTACTTTGGCGAGCTTACAAACAATTATATTTTAACAAACACTGACGAACAAGAATTTGATTACCCAGAAGGTGATAACAATACATACACCACATACCAGGGTAATGCTGGTATCAAACTTGGACCTGTTAACAGAGCATTATTTGCCATAAAGGAAAAGAGTTTGAAATTACTAGTTTCTACAAATATTAATAGCGATTCAAAAATTATTATCAACAGGAATATTGCGGAAAGAATAAGAAAAATAATGCCTTATCTTCAATATGATGGAGATCCTTACATTGTTACCAGTGAAGGGAACTTATATTGGATGATTGATGCATATACAGTAAGCAACAGGTATCCTTATTCTCAACCTTATTCCCCGGATACAAATATCAATTATATAAAAAATTCAATAAAAGTAGTTGTCAACGCTTATGATGGCGCGGTTAATTATTATATTGTTGATGGAAATGACCCAATTGCAAATACCTATAAGAAAATTTATCCTGACTTGTTCAAAGATATTAAGGAAATGCCTGAAGGACTAAAAGCGCATATCAGATATCCGAATGCATTATTTAATATACAGGCAGATGTGTATAAAAAGTATCATATGAGCAATGTTAAAGTATTCTATCAAGGAGAAGATCTTTGGGATATTTCAAATCAGATCTATGGGACCACGGAAAAAACTATGACGCCTAATTACTTCATTATGAAACTGCCAGGTGAAGATAAGGCCGAGTTTGTTAACTCAATTCCGTTTACGCCTAAAGCGAAGAAAAATATGTCCGCATATTTGGTCGCACGTAATGATGGTGACAACTACGGGAAGTTGGTGTTATACCAACTACCAAAGGATAAGCTGATTTATGGACCGATGCAAATTGAGGCCCAGATTGATCAGAATACAGAAATATCAAAAGAATTTTCCCTATGGAACTCATCAGGATCCACTTATACAAGAGGAGATATGTTTGTCATTCCTGTTGAGGATTCCTTTATATATGTAGAACCAGTTTACCTTGAAGCGACAAATTCAAGTATACCTGAAGTAAAAAGAGTTATTGTTGCCTATGGGGACAGAATTGCCTATGAAGAAACCTTAGCGAAGGCGCTTGATTCGTTATTTGGTTCAGGAGATCAAAACACAGGAGGCGGATCAGTTCCAGAACCTGGAAATACGGATGGCTTTAATGTAGAGCAGTTAATTGCGCTTGCATCTGAAGCATTTAATAATGCGGAGACGGCACAGAAAAATGGTGACTGGGCAGCCTATGGCGAATATATGAAACAAGTGCAAACCTATTTGAACCAGTTGGCACCAGCACCTGCACCAACAACACCACAATAAATATAATTTTTAAAGGAGAAAAATACTATGCTAGAGTTAGATTTTGAAAAAATGTTATTTAATATCCCCAAGGATCATCATTCTGCAGAAGAGATCAAAGAAACCTTACTGAAATATTCGGAGGTTAAATTTGTTTCTCTGGTAGGAATAGATATTGGGGGACAGGACACGGATGAAAAAATACCTGTTAAACTTTTTCTTGATGATATAGAAAAGTTTTTAAGACAAGGTGTCCAAACGGATGGCTCTAGCGTAGTACTTCCTGTAATTGCTGATTTGAATAATGCAAAAGTAGACATTATACCGGATGTAGATGTGAATTGGTATGTGGATTACAATTTTGCAAATAAAGATATTATTACTGGATTTCCAGTTGGAACACTTAGAATTCCATCTTCCCTGGTGCACAATGATGCCAGGGAGGTGGGTTCCAGGTTTATTCTTAAAGAGGCAGTAAAGAATGCAAAAGCCGAATTAAAAGAATTAATAAGAGAGAATCCATACATCCTAGAATATATAGAGGTGGATAATGTAGAGGATATAGAAGAAATTATTCTGACCTGTGCAACAGAATTAGAATTCTGGGTGAAGACGCCAGATGATAAAGCAGACAGAGAACAGCTGTCGACGGCACAAATATTAAAAGAACAATACTGGAAGAGAACAGTCGGGCCTGTTAGAACGGCACTTGAAAAATCTCTTATTCTATTAGACCAATATGGCTTTGAGGTTGAAATGGGTCATAAAGAAGTTGGTGGTGTAAAAGCGAAGTTGGGTAACTCAGGTCAGTATGACCATGTAATGGAACAGCTTGAAATAGACTGGAAATACGCAGATGCAATGCAGGCTGCAGACAATGAAAAACAGGTTAAATATATAGTAAGAGATATTTTTAGGCTTCACGGACTTGAAGTGAGTTTCATGGCCAAACCTATAGAAGGCGTAGCTGGGAATGGAGAGCATACCCATATGGGAATTGCTGCCAAACTTAAAAATGGCAAAGTAATCAGTCTGTTTGCTGCAAAAGACACTGGAAAAGAGTTTATGAATCCAATAGGATTTGGGGCTTTGATGGGACTCCTTAAAAATTATGAAATAGTAAATCCTTTCATTAGTAACACGAATGATTCAATAAATAGATTGAAACCTGGGTATGAGGCCCCAGTTTGTATAGTTACCTCAATAGGCCACAGTGTAAAATCTCCTTCAAGAAATAGAACTGTGCTTGTGGGGCTTGTGCGTGATGCACAAAATCCACTGTCAACCAGGTTTGAAATAAGATCGCCGAATCCAAAGTGCAATACATATTTGACAATAGCAACTTGTTATATGGCAATGATGGATGGCATAAAAGCTGCGCTTGAAGGAAAAAAAACGGCGCAGGAATTGTTAGCTTCTTTATCAAAAACCTATGGTCAAGAGGATTTTTATCTTGAAAAAAATAGAGAGTACAGAAGTGAAAAAGATGTTTTTGAAGAGTTTACGCCAGAAGATAGAGACAAACTTTTTGGCATCCCGCCAAATACTGTTTGGGAAAACATTTGTGCATTTGACAAATATCCGGAGAAGTTGAAAATATTCCTGGAGAATGGGGCGATAGACAATCTGACACTGAATTCCTATAAAGAAGCGACAATGGCGCAATGGAAAACGGAACTGCATAACAGGCTTATTCCTGAAACAATGGATCTGGTTCGAGAATGTAAACGGGCCCATGATGAAGATGAGTGCACAGATTTTGATATGATGAACTGGGGTAAAATACATAATTTAAGAGTGTATCTAGGACAGAATACCATTGAAGAAAAATGTTTGCTTTCAAGAATTATATCTGCATTAGAAGATAAGGATTATAACCTTGCATCCAATCTTCAAATAGAAATGCAGGAAAAGTCATCAAGCCTATCGAAATTATATTATAACTATAAAAAAAATCTGCTATAGGAGACGATGATGTTAGATATTAAAAAAATAAGAGAAGAATATGAAGTGGTTAAAAAAGCCATAGAATCAAGAGGCCAGGGTTCGTTTGGCATAGAAAACATTCTGCCGTTAGATGACACGCGAAGAAGTCTACTGGCAACTGTTGAACAAATGAAGAACAGACAAAATGTTGATTCAAAGGAAATACCTGTTCTGAAAAAACAGGGGAAGGATGCAACAGCATTATTAATTGAGATGAAACAGCTTTCTGAATCGATAAAGAAGCTGGATATCGAAGTGGGAGACGTAGAGGAAGCAATAAAAAACACGCTTCTTTATATACCAAATATACCACACGAGACAGTTCCTATTGGGTCAGATGAAAATGACAATTTGGAAGTCCGAAAGTGGGGAGAGCCAAGAGTTTTTGACTTTGAACATAAAGCGCATTGGGATGTGGGACAGGATCTGGATATTCTTGATTTTGAAAGAGCAGCGAAAATCGCAGGGGCAAGATTTACGGTTTATAAAGGTCTTGGTGCAAGACTTGAACGTTCATTGATTAACTTCATGTTGAATTTGCATACAGAAGAAAATGGGTTTACTGAAATATTGCCACCGTTTATGGTAAACAGAGATGCGATGACAGGAACTGGTCAGCTTCCTAAATTTGAAGAGGATATGTTTCATATCCCAGCAAAAGATTTCTTCTTGGTGCCTACAGCTGAGGTCCCTGTAACAAATCTAAGAATGAATGAAATATTAGAGGAGAGCGAACTCCCTGTATACTATACAGCTTACACACCATGCTTTAGAAAAGAGGCAGGTTCCGCAGGACGAGATACGAGAGGGCTTATTAGGCAGCATCAATTTAATAAGGTTGAGCTGGTTAAATTTGTGAAACCTGAGAATTCTTATGAAGAATTGGAGTCCCTACTTTTAGCGGCTGAAGAAGTGCTGAAAAGACTTGAAATCCCTTATCGAGTAGTAAAATTAAGCACGGGGGATTTGGGTTTCACCTCTGCAATGACTTATGATATAGAAGTTTGGATGCCTAGTTATGGCAGGTATGTTGAAATTTCATCCTGTAGCAACTTTGAAAGTTTTCAGGCAAGAAGGGCAAATATCAGATTCAGACCGGAATCCAAAGGAAAACCCGAATTTGTTCATACCTTAAATGGGTCCGGACTGGCAGTGGGAAGAACGGTTGCTGCCATTTTGGAAAATTATCAGCAGGCTGATGGTTCAGTTATTATTCCAACGTTATTGAGGCCTTATATGGGAGTAGATAAAATAAGTATGAAATAAAAACGGAGGGAATTATGGTCTATAAATCCTTTGGTCAACTAGTAGATAAAGTAAGGTCAAAACCTAAAATGAGTATTGTTGCTGTGGTTGGCGCAGCGGAAACCCATGTAATAGAGTCTGTCCTTGAAGCAGAAAAAATGGGAATTGTTAAACCTGTTTTGATTGGTGATGAAGAAAAAATAAAGGCCATCATCACTAATCTGGGTGGAGATCCTGATCAGTATAAAACAGTTCAGGCAAATTCAAATGAAGAATGTGGGGAAATAGCGGTTGAACTGATTAACAGCGGTGAGGCCGATTTTATTATGAAAGGTATGGTTGACACGAAAGATGTTTTAAAACCTCTGGTTAACAAGGAAAATGGCCTTCATACAGGAAGAATCATGTCTCATGTGGCAATTGATGAAGTGCCAGGGTTTAACAGACTGACAGTCCTTACAGATGGCGGAATGATTCCACATCCAACCCTTGAAGAAAAAAAGGACATTATCATCAACGCTGTGGAAGTCCTAAGGTCTCTAGGTTATGAAAGACCAAGCGTGGCAGTGCTTTGCGGTGTGGAAAAAGTGAACCCGAAAATGCCGGAAACATTGGATGCAGAAGCCCTAGTCATCATGAACAAAGATGGTAGGATTAAAAACTGTGATGTGGTGGGCCCAATTTCATATGATCTAGCGATGGACCCTGAAATAGCAAAAATTAAACAGTTTGATTGTCCTTATAGTGGAGAGTTTGATATACTGCTGGCCCCTTCTATGGCAACTGGAAATATTTTAAATAAATGTTTAACGGTAAGTGCAGGTGGCAAGATGGCAGGAATTATCGTTGGCGCGAAAGTTCCGGTTGTTTTAACCTCACGAGGATCTTCGGCGGAAGAGAAATTTTTATCTTTAGCGCTAGCATCATTAGTAACAGAATAGGAGTAAACATGGGAAAAAGAATTATCCCGTTAATCGCGGGAGCTTTTATTTATCTATCCATTGGGTTAATCTATGCCTGGTCAATTTTCGTTAAACCATTGGAAGCGGAATTTGGATGGAATAGAACTGAAACATCCCTTACCTTTACCATTTCAATGATATTCTTTTGTATTGGTGGAGTCATCAGTGGCATGCTTTTAAAGAAAAAGTCAGGAAGATTTATTATTATGATTTCAGCAGTCCTTTTAGCTGCTGGATTTTTACTGTCCTCAAGGGTGGAGACCCTGTCAGGGATTTACATTTCTTATGGTGTCTTTTGCGGATTAGGCGTAGGTCTTGCCTATAATGCCAACATCAGCACTGTCATTAAGTGGTTTCCAGACAAAGTTGGCTTAATATCCGGAATACTGCTCATGTGCTTTGGCGGGGGTGGTTTGATTTTGGGTTCCGTCGCATCCTCATTGATCGTATCTATGGGTTTTAGAACTACTTTTGTTATACTGGCAGGTCTCTTTGCTGTAATTCTCTTCATTGGAGGAATTTTCATTAAACCGCCGGGAGAGAACGATATTCTTCCAGCTAAAAAAATCAAAAGCAAGGGCAGCGAGTCCTTTGGAACGGAAGTTAGCACCTTGGATATGCTGAAAAGAAAATCGTTCTGGTTGTATTTCAGCTGGTCAGCTGTATTAACTGGCGCAGGCCTGGCAGTGATCGGACATGCA
>JBBRXC010000063.1:0-9195 GCA_038248745.1 Peptostreptococcales bacterium
ATTAAAGGCATGACACAGGAATCCGTAGGATACGATCCCTATGATCTTTATGACCTTGGAGAATTCGACCAAAAAGAGACGGCTCGCACGAAATACGGCAACAAAGAAGAGTTAATCATGGCTGTAGAAGCCTTACACAAAAATGAGATTAAAGTGATTGCGGACATTGTTCTGAATCATAAGGCCGGTGCTGATAAAGCTGAGTTGTTTAAAGCCATGAGAGTGGACACGAATGATCGTAATGTTGTGGTGGGTGAACCTTATGACATCGAAGGATACACAAACTTCCACTTTCCTGGCCGCAAAGGGAAGTACTCTGATTTTATCTGGAATTTCAACCATTTTACGGCAGTGGACTTTGACAACAAAACAGGCGATAAGGCAATTTTTCGAGTAATGGGAGAATTCAAGGACTTCTCCCCGGATATCAATCATATCTTCGGTAACTATGACTATTTGATGCATTCAGACATCCATCATCAGCATCCAGAAGTTGTCAAAGAACTGGAAAACTGGATTGATTGGTTTTCTGAAATGACGAAGGTAGATGGGTTTCGGGTTGACGCTATTAAACATATTGATTTCGGGTTTATGATTGCTTACTTGCAACGTCTACATGAGAAAAACAACGATACTTTTGTAGTGGGGGAATATCTATCTTCTGACGTCTCGCTGCTTACAGCATATCTGGATCGTTGTGTTTATCCATTACATTTATTTGACTTTGGCTTGCAGCAAAATTTTCAAAAGTTTGGCCATGGTGAAGTGACAGACCTGAGAAAGATTTTTGATGGTAACTTTGTTGCAGAAAGACCGGTCAATGCTGTTACCTTCGTCGATAATCATGACACACAAGAAAACCAAAGTGTCGATGACTGGTTCAAGCCTTTTGCCTATGGATTCATATTGCTTAGAGAATCTGGTTATCCCTGCGTTTTTTACAAGGACTTCTACCATAAGGACTATGCATGGCTACAACAATATCTACGCCATTTTATATTTGCAAGAGAAAAATTGGGCTACGGCGAACAAATTGATTGTTTTGACCATCCGCAAGTTGTTGGCTGGAGCCGACTTGGTGATGATGACCATCCTAATGACGGCTTTGCCGTAGTGATGAGTATAGGGGATGACGGCTACAAAGACATGTTCCTAGGGGAATTGAATGCCAATCAAGAATATAAAGATATCACAGGCACTATTGGAGACACGGTGATCGTCAATGCAGAAGGTTATGGTCGATTTGGCGTCAAAGCACGAACCATCTCCGTTTGGTTTAAAAATGATATGAGTTAGAGGGTATATTTTAAAGCAGAAGACTTATAAGTGGGAATGTAAAAATATTAAAACAAAAACGCTGAAGGGGTTAACCTTCAGCGTTTTTGTTTATTAAGAGATTAAATCATCTATTTATGAATAAATAACACTATTCTTGAAGACATGATCGTCTGTATAAGAGAAAAAATTCTCAGGATCCATTACTTCTTGTCGTTTGCATCATCAAGCCAATAGCCCTCACGATTATAGTGGTCATACAGGGAAGTTTCATAATCTCGTGTAACGAGAAATTTTTCTGTGTATTCTGGTGAGTTTTTAATCGCATCACGGGATAAATTAACATAAACCTCTTTTTTGTCCCAGCTAATACGATCAATCCATCTAGGAGAAAGGATAACATATTTTCCTATCCATAACACTTTGTTGTCAACAACCATGTAACGGATTTCCCATGAAGTGTCATCAATAATAAAGTCGTCTACATGCCCAATGCTACCATCACTTGCCTGAATGCTGTGACCCGTCACATCGTGTGAGCTGCGTAAAGTGGCATCTAATGATTTGTTTGGCGCATCTTCTTCAACCACATTGGAGCCGTCAGGATCTACAAGAGGTGCGACAACTGGTATTGGTGCAACGCCAGACATGGTGCCAACGCCGGTAACAGGTGTTGCCCCTGTCATGGATGCGCCTCCCCAATACATTGGCCATCCATAATAATTATAATACAAGTTCTCATACTGTCTTGAAACCGGTAAGTCGCTTTCCAATGGGGGGCTGTCTTCAATTTGTTTTTTGCTTAGGTTGCTTATAATTGTTTCTTTATCTGTATCAATACCAACCAAAGCATGTGGTGATATTAACACTTGCCTGTCTTCTAGCCAGTTTCCAGTGTCCACAACCAAGTAGCGGACTGTCCAGTGTTTATCGTCAAAAAAGAATTCTTTGACCTTTCCTATTTCGCCATCAGTGGCATGTAGTGTGTATCCTTTTAGTGATTTTGCTTTGTGTAACATAATTTACATCCTTTCTTTTTAAATCCGTTTACTAATCAATTCTCTAGGCTTCGATTATGAAAAGCCTTTTCCTGTATTTCTTATGTATTATTTACCCTGCGAGGTAAAGCTTAAACCTTTTTATGGTTTTGCAGAAGTAATCAATCATGAAATCTAAAAAATCAGAAATAAAAAATCTAGAGGCAATTGCATTTTTACGGCCTGTAAGCCACCCTATTTCCTATCAACTTTCACTAAGTCTGCATATGTGTTGAAATGACGTCTAAATATTGAATGCTGATGGCGATATTGAAATTATCGGTGTCAGCAGAAATATTGAACACCGCAAGAAGGCAGAAAAGGATATGTTCTATCTCAGTTATCATGATCATCTGACAGGTCTTTATAACCACCGGTTTTATGAGGAAGAATTAAACAGAATCGATACGGAGAGGAATCTTCCGATTGCATTAATCATGGCAGACGTGAATGGTTTAAAACTGACCAATGATGCTTTTGGCCATGAAGCTGGCGATTTTATCCTGAAAAGTATTGCAGACATCATTAAAAGTGAATGCCGGGCTGATGAAATCATAGCAAGGATTGGCGGAGATGAGTTTGTTATTTTACTACCCCGCACGGGCCAGAGTGATGTCCATAAACTGATTACACGGTTTACTTCAGCAATTTCGAAAATAAAAACAGAAAACACCCTCCTTTCAGCCTCTTTTGGGTTTGCTATAAAGCAAACAGTGGCGCAGGATATGAAAAATATCTTTAAAGAAGCAGAGGATCAGATGTACAGGAACAAGCTCTCCGAAAGCTCTGGTATAAGAAGTAAGACGGTTGATTTAATTATCCGTTCTCTTTTTGAAAAGAACTACCACGAAATGCATCATTCCAGGAGGGTCAGTGAGCTTTGCGAGATGGTTGCCGTCAGTTTAAAACTGGAACCGGAATCTATCAGTCGATTGAGATTGGCAGGAAGTATGCATGATATAGGTAAAATTGGTATTTCTGAGAGAGTTCTTAATAAAAAGGAACAACTGACGAGTGAAGAAGAAAATGAAGTCATGAAGCATTCTGAAGTCGGCTATCGCATCTTAAGCTCCGTGAAGGAATTCTCGGACACTGCCAACATTGTTCTTGAGCACCACGAAAAGTGGGATGGCACTGGTTACCCAACAGGGTTAAAGGGTGAAGAAATCTCACTTGAAGCTAGAATTGTTAGTTTAGCCGAGTCTTATGATGCTATGATATCCGAATGGGACTACAAGAAGCAACTGACTAAGGATGAAGCAATCGCTGAAATAAGAAGGTGCTCTGGATCTCAATTTGATCCAGTACTTTCTAATATCTTTGTAGCATTTCTTCTAAAGGAAGGGTAAAATAGCTTTCAATGTGGGAATGTATTTTATGAAATCTTTTGGTGGTGAGTTGAGTGACATTATTCGAACCATAGAAAGTGATGATTATGTTCCTGAGTGGCGGGTATAATATTAATAGAGGAACTGATTGTGATCAAATCAATGGAGTGTAGGATGTGAATAATTATATGATGACAAAGAATGAGCAAATCAGTAAATGTGTAAACAACACATTAGACAATACTTTTTACTTTTTTTATAAGGTAAAGAAGAAAGTTAATTCTAGAATTTTTAAAATTGCCGACGCAGTGGAAGGTAAAGCAGATCAAGTAAGAGGTGCAGCCAATTGTGTTCGGAAGGCCGCAAGAAGAGTAAAAAAGAGAACAAGGTAATGATTTTACACAATTAAAAATTTATAACAGAAAGAGGTATTAATATGGGAATTTTATCATGGATAGTTCTAGGAGCATTGGCAGGTTGGGTTGCAAGCATGATCATGAGAAAAGATGGATCTATGGGTGCATTTGCTAACATTGCCGTAGGTATTATTGGTGCATTAATTGGCGGGTTCGTCATGAACCAGTTTGGAGAACAGGGTGTTACGGGATTTAATTTAACCAGCTTTCTCGTTGCACTCTTAGGTTCGGTTGTCCTCTTGGGGATTGTGAATCTGTTTACAAGAGGCAGAGCTAGATAATTCTGTTGAATATAAATATCCGTTAACACAGCATTGAATTTATACATTTTTAATTCAGAATCCCCATTCTTCAAAAGAATGGGGATTCTTACATTCCATGAATAATTTAAATCCATATGTTTAAACTTATTTTGTGAGGGTAATTTTTTTTTATAGTCCTGGTTCATAAAAAAACCTGTGGTTAATACCTGATTAAAAAAATTTGCGATAAAGATGACCATCCTGCAAGTCATAGGAGAGTGCATTTATTCTTGACCGATAATTAATAATATAACGAATTGAAAGGTGGTAAAAATTTATGATGAACCGTAAAGAACGCGGTAAAGGAGCATTAATTGGTGCTTTTATTGGTGAAGCATTGGGCGTTGGCCCCCATTGGTATTATGATTTAGATGAATTGCATGCAGCGTATGGATCATGGATAGATGGTTATACAGCACCAAAAAAAGGGCGATATCATGAAGGTTTAGAGGCTGGTGAATTATCACAAACTGGATGGATTATCAAAGAAATGGCGCAATATTTAGTAAATCACAAAGGATATGATATTACGACATTTTGCAAGATGATCGATGAAAACGTATTACCGTATTTAGATGGTAAATCCAAAGGTGGCAAAGGCGGTTATACCAGTCAGGTGATGCGCCATGTTTATGAAAAGCGGATAATAGAGAAGGCAGATTGGAATTTAGTCGCTTCGATTAGTGACACAACGGAATCTCTTGAGAGAAACATTCCTACAGCCATTTATTATGCGAATAATCTCGGGAAAGTCTGCAAAATTGTTGCTGAGAATACCGCTCTTACGCAAAGTGACAATGTAACTGGATCCTTGTCCGTTGCCTACAACTTAGTCTTAGCCATGATGATCAATGGTGAAATTCTTGATGAAAATATCAGCAAAAAACTTATGAAAAAAGACCACGGAGGCATATTATCTTTTTATGCGGAGTCATCGGACCAGTCAAACTCATCTAAAAATGTTGCACCGGCACTACCAAATAAGAGTTTTTTTGCATCACCGGATGCCCTTTTAACACCTTCCTATATGGCACGGGCGGCAAAAGATCCAGATATTCAAATAGAACCTGCGTGGAAGGCATCGATTGCATATGGGATGCCATGTGCCATTTATCATTTGTTGCCTGCAACTTATTACTTGGCTGCGAGATTTCAAAATGATTTTGAAAGTGGCGTTCTACATGCACTCAATGGTGGCGGACAAAATCAGGTGCGTGCCATGTTAACGGGCGCTTTAATTGGTGCCGCTGTAGGATATAGCGGTATACCAAAACGCTTTGTAGATGGTCTAATCGAGCGGGATGTACTGCTTGAAATAGCCGATAATCTTTGCAAAGACCTATAGAAATAAACGGACACAGTGGATAATGTTATATAGCATTCACAGAAGGAGGTTTTTATGAAAATAGTCATTATTGGTGGCGTTGCAGCAGGAATGAGTGCGGCAGCAAAGGCACGAAGAATGGATGAAAAGGCGGAAATTATTGTTTATGAAAAAGGTGGGGATTTGTCTTATGCAGCATGTGGTTTGCCATATTATGTTGCTGATATCACAAATGATTTTCATGATCTTATTGTCAGAACAAAAGAAGAATTTGAAGCGTCAAATATACAGTGTTATTTGAACCATGAGGTGATTTGCGTTGATGTGGAGAATAGGACCATTCAGGTGAAAGATATCAGAAAAGACACGATAATATCCAATAATTACGATAAACTGATGGTTGCGACCGGTGCGAGTCCTATTATGCCACCGATTGAAGGTTCTGACTTAGGACGAATTTGTACATTGAAAACCTTGCAGGATGGTATTCAATTGAAGCCTTTGATTATGGATGAAGCCATTCAGGACATCACCATCATTGGTGGTGGCTATATAGGCATAGAAGTAGCAGAAAATCTAATACAGTTGGGTAAATCAGTCAGAATTATTGAAATGGCTGACAGGATCTTAATGCCCTTTGACAAGGAAATAAGCGATTATGCCTACGATGCACTGATAGAAAAAGGTGTTTGCATTCATTTGAATGAAAAAGTGGTCAAACTTAAGGACGAGAATCAAGACAAGCAAGTAGATCAAGTACTCACAGATGGAGGCACCTACAAAACAGATCTTGTTGTAATGTCTGTCGGTATTAAACCCGATACAGATTTTTTAGATGCCACGAACTTCAAAAAATTAGATAATGGCGCTTTAATTGTGGATCAAGAGATGCGAACATCGGCGGAAAATGTATATGCTGCAGGCGACTGCGCAACAGTTTATCATTTCCAAAAAAAAGAAGCAGCCTATTTCCCATTGGGTACAACAGCCAATAAATGTGGTAAATTGGTGGGTATCAATTTAACGGGGGGGCATGAAAAATTTGTTGGTGCTATTGGCGCTGCCGCTATTAAAGTTCTGGATTATGAACTCGCTAGAATTGGAATAACAGAAGAAGAAGGGAAATCGTTAGGGTACAATGCGGCTTCAAAGATTATCAAGACCAATAATCGGCCTAAGTATTACAAAGGAAATTCAGAGATTGTATTTAAACTCATTTATGATCAAGATACAATGAAAATCCTAGGTGCTCAAGGTGTTGGCAAACAAGATGTTGTTCTTAGAATCAATCAATTCTCTGTAGCAATATATAGTGGTATGACAGCGGATGCCTTAGGTATGGTGGATTTTTGTTATGCACCACCGTTTTCGAGTGCCTGGGATGCGGTTCATATAGCGGCAAATGTCATTAGTTGAATCAATAATACATGGGAGGAAAAGATATGTTTTTTAAAAGATTAGAAACCAAAGGACTTGCACATTATTCCTATATGGGGTAGGGCCAACCAAATGACGTAAAACCCACGCTAAGACAATATTTTACAGTAAGAAGCTAGTTTTTCCTACTCTAAGGAATAACCAGCTTTGTTATTCATTTTTTATTTGACATCCTCGTTCTTATATTTAAGTGGCCGTAGAGTTTTTAATGTTGTTGTTTGCCTTGAATCAAACTTATACTCCCCCAAGAAGTTAATATGTTCCCATCCAAGAGGGGAAATATGATTGAGCAGCTCTTCTTTTAGATTCCCATTGTCTTTCCTAAACTCTATGGCTTTTCCCAAATAAACCGTATTCCACACGCTGATCGCATTGATTATTATGTTAAGAGCACTAGCTCGTTGGAGTTGGTCCTGAATTGCGCGTTCACGCAACTCTCCAAATTTACCGAAGAAAATTGCTCTAGCTAATGCGTTCATTGCTTCCCCTTTGTTTAATCCCCGGTGGATTCTTCGTCGCATGGCTTCGCTTGAGATATAGTCAAGTATAAAGATAGTTTTTTCGATTCGCCCCATTTCACGCAGTGCGGTAGCCAAACTATTCTGACGGGAGTATGAACCCAGTTTCCCCATGATTAATGATGCCGACACTGTTCCTTCCTTTACAGAGTGGGCGAGCCTTAATACATCGTCATAATTTTCTTGAATAATCTTGGTATTGATCCGGCCACGCAATAATTTTTCCAGCTTGGAATATTCACTTGATTTTCCGATGCAATACAACTTTGAGTCCCCAACATCTCTTAACCGGGGCGCAAAATGAAATCCTAATAGGTGTGTTAGACCGAAAACCTGATCAGTGTAACCCGCCGTATCCGTGTAGTGTTCTTCAAGCGTTAAATCAGTTTCATGGTGCAAGAGACCGTCTATAACGTGTACAGCATCCCTGGAGTTGGTATTGATTACTTTGCTATAGAAGCTCGAAAATTGATCGCTGACAAACCTGTATATTGTCGCTCCTTTACCGGTCCCATAATGCGGATTAGCATCCGCATGCAGCGCAGCTACACCGATCTGTACGCGCATTCCATCCGACGAAGACGTGGTGCCGTCTCCCCAATAGGAAGGCAACGTTAATCGGTGATGAAAATTGACGAGTACAGCTTGCGCTTTGTTCATAGCATCCTCATAAAGCCTCCACTGCGCGACGTTGGCCATTTGCCGGTATGAAATGTTCGGTGTGGCTTCAGCCATCTTGGTTAGTCCGATATTTGTTCCCATAGCCATCAGGGTGGCCATTAGGATCGCTGTTTCTTCTTCGTCAGGAGCCCGGTTCGTTGATGCATGAACAAACTGTTCGTGAAACCCAGTCCAATGAGCAACTTCCATCAGCAGATCAGCCAGCTTGACGCGCGGCAACAACTCATACAAGGATATGCTGAGATCCCGAGCACCTTCCGGGGTATCCTTCTGTAAGCGCTCAAGGTATAGCTTACCGTTCTCAACATTCACGCCTTCCAAATCGTCCACATTGTTTGATACCCAATTAAGTCGTTTTATTAAGGATTCAGTACGTTCTTTTAAGTATTCTTTCACAGATAGGCTCACTGCTAACTTGGAAGTAGCTTGCGTTATGTGGTTCCAATCTTCTTTAGAGAACAGATATTCTTCAAAAGTTTTATGTTCACGGCTACCAACAATCGAGACATCTCCCGAGCGAATATAGTTACGAAGTTCCGTCAGCACGGCCATTTCGTAGTAATGCCGGTTAATATTCCCATCGTAATCATAAACGTGCTTTTGCCAGCGATCAGGGATGAACTCAACAGGTGCATCTTCCGGTACTTTGCGCTTTAAATTAGCGTTCATGTCCCGGATCGTTTCAATAGCTCTCATCAATGGCTCAGCAGACTTAGAAGAATTAAATTCTAACGAAGCTAACAGCGTTGGCGTATATTTCCGGAGCGTATAGAATTTCTTTTCAAGCAAATCCAGATAATCGTAGTCAATCGGCCTGGCCAATTTCTTAGCCTCTTCAACAGAGGCAACGAGTCGATCCCAGGGCATGACTGCTTCA
>JBBRXC010000064.1:0-9060 GCA_038248745.1 Peptostreptococcales bacterium
CTTATGGGTATGCTTGCAGCCACACCTATTTTACTGCTTTACTTACTCCCTATTATTCTAGTTTGTTACCTTATGATATTAGGGATTAAGGCTTTAAAAATATATATAGCTAAAAATCAGGATGATTATAACCATAGATTATAATCATACTACTTACCTGTTGGCTAATGTCTTTTAATAATAAAATGCTTCCCGATTTAGGAAGCATTTTTATATACATTTTATATTACAATTTAACTATTTTTAGTGATTTTTCAACGTTAGAAGGCAAACCATTTCTACGTGTGTCGTCTGTGTAGTAGGAACATGTGAATTGTTTTTTCATGTTTGTCCTCCTGATTTTTCGAAACGATAACCTATTTAATTTCTAAATGTATGCCATTATTATAACACAGCCAAGGAAATCCTATCAATACAACCACCTTGCTATGTGACGATAGAGGGATTTTTCTTATATAGTTGCAGGCTCTTGTTGCCTCTTTTTCATCTTAATCCAGTTAATGAATCCATATATATCGTTTAATAGAAACATCGTGAAGCAAGCAATCATTGGAAGATACGAAAAATCTTCTATCGTTGCTAAAATCCATAAAACAATTACCACGATGTCGTTCGCTGCAAAGGCTAATGCATAACCCGGGCTGCGGTTTAGCATTAAGTAAGACGCTAGAAAACTGGTAGCAATAGATACAGTGCTTACAAACAAGTTCGCTGTATTGAAAGCAGCAAGAACAAAATAGAAAGCAATGGTTATGACGACAGTTAAGAAAATCATGAGTTTTTTTTGTTTTTTATTAAGTTGTTGTATCTTTACTTCCGTTGTGCCAGAATATGGGTTCTTTAGCCAAGACATAACAGATAAAACAGCGATAGGCGCAGTCATTCCTACATAAGTAATCATCTCTCCATAATATTGAAATTCCAGCGAGATAACAGCGTATAGCACACTAAAAAGTACGGTCAGTAATTGCCCCCAAACATCACCTTTAGCTACAAATATCAAGGCTGTTACTCCTACTAAAGAAGCAACCAAAGAGAGCATGAAAAACCCGCCTGAAAATATAAACGAACTTATGATGATAAAAATGGATGTTACCCAAAGAAGCCATTCAAACTTATTTAGATTTTTGAATGGATTTCTTAAAAACATTATATACCTCCTAAAATAAAAATACGCACCCGCTCACACATCTTCAATGACCTAATGATGTGTAACGGATGCTTTTCGCATCACTTTGCCCGGTGGCAATTATTAAATTCTTACATTATTATACTCTAAATTCTCATTTTTTTCAATACTAAATTGAAAGGAAGTGCTATATGAATCCATTCTGGTTTTCCATATTTTTGAATAGCAGTAGCAACTGCCTCTAAAACAGGAGCTGTGGCAAGAGTATCCGAAAGAGCCCATGATGTGTGAATGGGGCTCAATAATAATAGGATAAGGTTTGCAAATCCAAAAAATGCTTCCCGATTTAGGAAGCATTTTTTGTGTGTATATTTTGTCTTTTTAATTTACCTGCATCTATTTATTTTTCAACTTTAGAAGGCAAACCATTTCTACGTGCACCGTCTGCGGGAACATGTCCACCGGGGTAGCCTCGACAAAATCATATCCAAGCTCTCTTAATATTTTAATATCCCTGGCTAAAGTAGCCGGATCACAGGATACATAGATGATTTTTTTCGGTGCTGCTTTTGCCACCTCTTCAAGAAGATTTGGATAGCAACCCGCTCTTGGCGGATCCAATATGACAACATCCGGTTTGATTGGCGCAACCATCTCCCCATCTTTGCCTTCATAGCCAGCCAACAGCTTTGGAAGAACCTCTTCAACCTTGCCACAGATGAATTCTGCGTTTACAGCGCCATTTATAGTGGCGTTTCTGTTTGCGTCAAGCACGGCCGATTTAACCAATTCAATCCCAATCACTCGTTTTGCATTTTCTGCACAGAATATACCGATGGTACCGACGCCACAATAAAGATCAAGAACCGTTTCTGTTCCAGTCAAACCTGCGTATTCAGCAGCCTTCTTATAAAGCTTGTTCATCTGAACTGGGTTCACCTGGTAGAATGAATGTGGAGATATCTCAAACTGGAATTTTCCAACTTTTTCTAATATAGTAGGTTTTCCTGCAATAATAATGCATTCCTCCCCCATGATTTCTGTCGATTTTTTCTTGTTTACATTTACAGCAACGCTTTCCAACGAGTATTCCACACCGTCTGCTCTTGGTGGCAGTTCATTAATGGCCGCATCAATCATTTCTACCATTTTCTCGGCATTTGGTATCGCTTTTCCGTTGACCGCTATAATCGCCATCACTTCACCGGTGTTCATGGCTGTTTTTACGATAAGGTGTCTGAAAAGGCCTTTTTCCCATTTAGGGTCATAGGCTAGGATGTTATCCTGCTTCATAAACTTTCTCACAGCATCTGCCACCGCTTCCGATGCCTCACTTTGAAGTAAACATTTTCTGCAGTTCACCACACTATGAGATTTTGCTTTATAAAAACCAATGGCAATACTCCCAACATTTTCCTGAAAACCACCTTTTCTCGTGATTAGACCGCCACCGCTGATTGGCATTTGTGCCTTGTTTCTATATCTAAAAGGTTGATCTGTTCCGATGATTGGATTGATTAATGGATTTTCCAATCCGCCAAGTCTTGTTAATCTGTCTAAAATCATTTTTTCCTTCCAAGCAAGCTGCGCCTCATAGGTAAGTTCAGCAAGCGTACACCCTCCGCATTCCTTTGCATACTCACAAGTTGGCGCCACTCTATAAATAGAAGGTTTGATTATTTCAACCAGTTTTGCAAAGCAATAATTCTTTTTCACCTTTGTTATTTCCGCAGTAATCTTATCTCCAATCACCACCCCATCAACAAATATGGCCAGGCCTTCTATTTTGCCGATTCCTTTTCCTTCATTACTCATGTCTACTATATCAATAGCGACTATTTGTCCATTTTCCATTTTTTTCTCTCTTTCTTACTCCAACCACTTAAGTCCTGTACTGACTTGGTTTGTTTATAAATCTTCTACAATTCTTTTGTACAAATCTGGCCGGTAAGTCTTAAATCTAACCGGTTTTAATTTATCATCTGTAATAGCGTGTTTTGTGTGTCCAGTCACAAGCAATTCACCTGTGGCTTTTCTATGTATTTCATAATTAATCACTACGGTGGCTGCTTTAAGCGCACCAATCCAGGAACTAATTTCAAGAACATCATCGTAGTATGCTGGCATCTTGAAGAAACATTCCACACTGGCTACGGGCAGCCAGAATTTATCTTTTTCAAGGACAGAATAGGGGAATCCAATTTGCCTTAAATATTCGTTTCTTCCAATTTCAAACCATTTAATATAATTTGTGTGATAAACGATACCCATACCGTCCGTATCTGCAAACAATACCCTTATTTCACTCTTATACTTTTTCAATTTTTCACCTATTTTCATTTTAATTTCTTTGCATATTCCTCTATTTTAATAAACCTTTTGTTAATTCCCGATTTTTTCATGGGGGGATCCAACATTTCTGCAAGTTCTGTCAAGGAAGCGTCTGGATTTTCAATCCTAAGCTGTGCTACTTCATAAAGCTTGCTGGGGAGAACATCCAATCCTTTCAGTTTCTCTATTTTTCTGATGTTTTCCATCTGTCTATCTGATGCGTCCATCGTCTTATCTAGGTTTGCACTGTCACAATTGTTGATTCTATTGGTCTTATTTCGCATTTCCTTCACTATTCTTGTGTTTTCAAAAGCGAACAACTGGCCATGTGCACCAAGGATATTCAATATGTCGATAATTTGATCGGAATCTTTCACATAAACCACATAGCTTTTTTTCCTCTCCACAATTTTCGCACTGATACCGGTAAAACTGTTCATCAGCTTTTTTACATCGTTTGCCAATGTTTGCGTATTACATAAAATCTCAATGTGGTAAGCCTTTTCAGGGTCTGTCAAAACACCAGTCCCAAGGAATATTCCTCTCAAATAAGCCTTTCTACAGCATTTAGTTTTAATTAGATTTTCATAGATGCCATCACTTATATAATTTATTCCTTCTTTGACCATTAGAATTCCCGTTTCCCTGAGAATTTGTTCACTCATCTCAGGCGCGCTGACTGTCAACAGGTAAGAATGTCCTTTTTTTAAAGAGGTGCCCTGTCCAATCTCAAGTTCTGCATCCGCCGCGAAATATTCTTTCATCATTTTTTTAAAATGGCGGGCTACAGCCGGATTTTCCATACTGATAACCAACTTTACTTTTCCGCCACCGGCCAGTTTGATGCTGCCACACATACGAATAAACCCGGAAATTTCTGCCAACATGCAGCATTTTTTTTCTTGGGTTAAATGGGCTAATTCATTTTTTGTATCTGTTGCAAACGACATTATTACCTCTGAGTATCAAAATTTCATAATTAAAACATACAATTAAAAAAAACTGACAGACACACTCAAATTGCATATCCATCAGTCAACTATGCCTTTTTTATTTTTTCGTAAGGCTTAATATCTCACGTGCTTCTGTTGGATTTGCGATTTCTCTACCAAGCAGTTTAGCAAGTTTAACAACCTTCTCAACTAGTTCTCCATTACTCTTTGCAAGAACACCTTTTTCTATATATAAGTTGTCTTCAAACCCGACTCTTACGTGGCCGCCCATGATGATGGTTGCCGCTGCAATTTCAAATTCAGATTTTCCAAGCCCTGCCGCTGTCCATGTGCAGCCGGGAGGAATGCTTCCAACCATAAACACTAGATCTCTCAATGTTGCCGTCATTTGAACCCCAAGGACAAAATCAAAGTGTAGTGGATGCTCCAGAAGACCTTTTCGATCCATCTTAAGGGCTATATCAATCATTCCCTTATCAAAGACTTCTAGCTCAGGCTTAATGCCTCTCTCTTTCATCAGTTTGGCAAAATTCTTTATGGTATTGTCCGTATTGATAAATATTTCATCCCCACCAAAATTTAGTGTTCCACAATCTAAAGTTGCAAATTCTGGTGTTGGAACGATTTCTGTAGACTGGAGTCTTTCAATATCTGACATCCCTACCGCTCCACCAGTTGATGGCTGAATGATTACATCAGGACAAATTTTATAAATAGCATCTACAGCTTCCTGAAATCTGTCCTTATTTTGTGTTGGTGTCCCATCGTCATGTCTGACATGAAGATGAATAACGGAAGCGCCAGCATCATAAGCAGACTTGGCTTCTCTTACAATTTCTTCAATCGTATAGGGTACTGCAGGATTATTTTCTTTTGTTACTTCTGCTCCACAAATGGCAGCAGCAATGATTAATTTTTCCATAGGACGCCTCCTTAAAACTGGTGCTTCTCAAACAAGACTTGAGTGCTACATATCCTTTATATCAACATACATTATACCATCATAAATCTCTATGCTCAAGTGTAATTCTTCTACCTTCTCTTTTGAAGGTTTGGGCAAATTCATTGGCCATGGTTACAGAACGATGTTGGCCTCCGGTACATCCAAAAGCGATATTTAGAGAATATTTTCCTTCCTTGATATACGCAGGTATTATTGCATTGATCACTTTATGCATAGATTCAAAAAAAAGTTTGGTTTCTGGCTGCTTCATCACGTAATCTCTGATTTTTTTATTATTCCCCGTAAATCCCTTCAGGCTTGCCACATAAAATGGATTGGGGATGAATCTCATGTCAAATACCATATCTGCCTCTAAAGGAATCCCATTTTTGTACCCAAAGGATTGTATGTTTATCGTAAATGATGAAGAATCACCATCTTCAGAAAAAATCTTAATGATTTCTTCTCTAAGTTTTAAAGGTTTCATATTTGAGGTATCTATGACGTAATCAGCAATATCTCTGATTTCCTGGAGTAAATACCTTTCTTTCTTCAACCCTTCTCGCACGGTTCCCGCCCTAGAAAGTGGATGCATCCTTCTTGTTTCCTTAAATCTTCTGATCAGCACTTCATCCGTTGCTTCAAGAAAAAGAATTTTATATTCTATGCCCCCCAGTTTTATTTCCTTCAGGCACTTCTTTAAATCCCCAAAAAAATCTCCGCCTCTAATATCAACAATAAAAGCCACTTTTTCAACAAGGCTGTTTTCGTTTGTTGCCAGTTTTATAAAGTTCATAATTAATGCAGGTGGCATGTTGTCTATGCAATAATAGCCTAAATCTTCAAGGCATATAACACCTTGAGATTTCCCCGCACCAGAAAGTCCAGTTACAATTACAACTTCCATGTTCTCTCCAATCATTAATATTCTTCAATATTTACAACACGTGACATGTCTATCCCTGCATCCAGCGCTCTTTTAATTGCATCGCTGCAGTCTCCAATTCTCTCTGGTTGATGTGCATCACTGCTTACGATGAATTTCACCTGGGTCTTTGCAAGTATTTTAAGTTCTTCTATGGTTAAATGCTCATGCCATGAACTGATTTCCATCAAAGTTCCCCGCCTTGCACAAGCTTCTCCTATTTTTAAAATATCAAAATCCGCTTTATCTCCTGGGTGTGTCAATATGTTGATTTCATTTTCCATGATGGCTTTAATGACCATATTTGTATTTTTATTTAAAAGCAATCTAGTTGTTCCATCTGCCTTGTAAGGCTTTTTAGAAATCTTTTTAGTAATCTTTCTTGCCATATTGACACCAAAATTATTTAGCGCATAAGCATTCAACACGCCAAAGTGATAACCCGCCAAAATGTAATCAAATAGCTTTGATTCTTCTATGGTGATATCAAGATTATTATTTTTATTAATGATATTTGCTTCTATGCCCAGTAAGATCTCCATCTCGGGATAAATACGCTTCAACCTATCAATTTCAGCCCGCATAACCGGTACGTTTTTCCTTTTGATTCCAAAGGTTAAATGCCCAGGCCCATGGTCCGTAATGGCAATCCCCGTCAGTCCTTTTTCTATGGCAGCCTTCACATTGTCTTCAATTGTGCCCTGTCCATGGGAAAACACTGTATGCGTATGGTAATCATACTTCACTCTAAAATTTTTATCTGCTGTCGCCATATCCATCACTTACCTTCTTAAATCAATCGGCTCCGCTGCTACTCTTCTTATTGCTAATGGCCTGCTGCTAATCTTCTCCAATAATTCTAACCTCTGGTTCTAACCGGACCCCTGTTTTATCGTAAACTGTGTTCTGCACCAATCGCATGAGAGAAAGGATGTCTTTTGTCGTTGCATTTCCTTCATTTATAATAAATCCCGAATGCAATGGAGAAACTCTTGCATCTCCAACCATTAAACCTTTTAAGCCAGCCTCTTCAATAAGTTTGCTTGCATACCCGCCTGCAGGTCTTTTGAAAAAACTTCCGGCGCTGGGGAAATTCATTGGTTGTTTTTCATTTCTCCTATCCGTCAAATCTTTCATTGTCTCAGAAATTATCTTCTTTTCTCCTGTTTCAAGTTCCAACGTAACGCTTGTGATGGCATCTCCAGTTTTCCCAAAGATACTTTTTCTATAGCTCAGTTCCATTTTGTCATTTGTAATGGTATATTCCCGGCTACCGTCTCTGGTAACAGCCTTCGCCTCCTTGACAATCTGAGACATTTCCCAGCCGTATGCGCCGGCATTCATAAATAAGGCGCCACCCATGGATCCTGGAATGCCACTGGCAAATTCAAACCCTTTCAATTCTGCCTCCAAGGCTTGCTCCGCCACTTTTGACAGTAAAACGCCGGCTCCTATAATCATGGTTTTATCTTTTTTATCTACTGCAACCTGTTGAAAACCTTCTCCAAGTTTGATAATGATACCGTCAAATCCGCCATCCTTCACCAGAAGGTTTGAGCCATTTCCTATTACGATAAATTCTTTTTTGAAACTTGTCACAATCTTTAATGCTCTTTTTAATTCATCCATATTTTTTGGAATCACAAGCATAGAAACCTTGCCCCCAGCTTTAAAAGAAGTATATTCTTTCATGCTCACGGCTTCAATAAATTTAATCTTTTCTAATTGTCTACATATCATATAATTATTCATATTTATATTATACCATATCTCCCTCTTTTAAAGATAAAAATGTTTATTCTTGCTTTTTATATGGCGAAAAATATTTATTGCTATTTTATGAGTAATTATACATAATTATGAATATTTATCTTGCATTATACATAATCCCATTGTATACTTATCATATAATTCTAAGGAGGAAATAAAAATGTCAAAAGAAAAAATAGTTTTAGCTTATTCAGGAGGATTAGATACCTCAATTATACTTACCTGGTTAAAAGAAAAATATGATTGTGAAATCATTGCAGTATGTTTAGATGCAGGCCAAAAGGAAGATTATGTTGCCTTGGAAAAAAAGGCCTACGCTACGGGTGCTTCAAAGTCATATATATTAAACATTCAGGAAGAATTTGTGACCGATTATATCTGGCCGACGCTAAAGGCTGGCGCTGTTTATGAAAACGATTATTTACTTGGTACTTCCATGGCAAGACCCCTGATGGCTAAAAAACTTGTTGAAATTGCAGAAAAAGAAGGGGCACTTATTATTGCTCACGGATGTACTGGGAAGGGTAATGACCAAGTTCGTTTTGAGACGACCATAAAAGCGCTTAACCCTGCTATTCATATCATTGCTCCGTGGAGAACATGGGATCTTTGTTCCCGAGAAGAATGTATTGAATATGCGAAAGAGCATAACATTCCTATTGCTCAAACGGCAGAAAAAATATATAGTAGAGATGAAAACATATGGCACATCAGTCATGAAGGCGGAAATCTTGAAAACCCATGGAATGAGCACCAGGAGGATATCCTTGTATTAAGTGTTCCTATCGAAAAAGCACCAGACACGCCCACATTTGTTGAAATAGGGTTTCAAAAGGGAATTCCTGTCTCTGTGAATCATAAGAAAATGGGGCCAGTGGAACTTTTAACAGCATTAAACGATTTGGGAAGCGCCAATGGTGTTGGCACCATTGATATTGTTGAAAATAGACTAGTTGGGATGAAATCTCGTGGCGTTTACGAGACGCCAGGTGGTACAATTCTTTACAAA
>JBBRXC010000065.1:0-8818 GCA_038248745.1 Peptostreptococcales bacterium
AATGCAAGTATTAGAACAAAACTTATAATCGTTTTTTTCATTAGTGACGCCTCCTTTTGGGTAATTGGATTTTTCAAATGGATAGACTCTCGATCCACTTTTAGTAATATAAAAAATATATACCCAAATATTCTAAATTTATACGCCAATTGTCATCTTGTTCATACCATTTAGAATTATGAAAAGAGAATAGCAATCCATTTATAAAGTAACTCGTTTGTAATATATTTGTGATATAATCATACAAAAATGATAAATGAGGTGACTGGATGAAGAATAGCGCGTTTAAGAAAGAAAGCACAAAACATAGGCCGCAACTCGGCGCACTGGATATTTTCAAGTTCATCGGTCCTGGGCTTTTGGTTACAGTAGGATTTATTGACCCGGGCAATTGGGCTTCCAATATCGCAGCGGGCTCACAATTTGGATATATTCTACTTTGGATGGTAACACTCTCCACCATTATGCTTATCCTTTTACAACACAATGTGGCTCATTTGGGCATCGTCACCGGAGATTGCCTCGCCGAATCAGCGATGAAGCATTTGAAACCTGTTTTAGCCAAAGCGATATTGTGGTCAAGCATATTAGCTACCATTGCCACTGCATTCGCTGAGATCCTGGGTGGAGCCATAGCCATGCAGCTTCTTTTTGGCATTCCTCTCGTTGTCGGTGCCATTTTTGTCCTTGCTTTGGTCATTTTTCTCTTGTTTTCCAACACCTACACAAAACTGGAAAAACTCATTGTGGGATTTGTTTCTATTATAGGATTTTCTTTTTTATATGAAATGAGCATCGTATCCATTGATTGGCCTTTAGCGATGAAAAGCTGGGTTACCGTCAGTATACCAGATGGTTCTATGGTAATCGTCATGGCAGTACTCGGAGCCGTCGTCATGCCTCATAATTTATTTTTACATTCCGAAATCATTCAAAGCAGGCAGTGGAATTTAGAAGATGAAGCCGTCATTGCAAAACAATTAAAATATGAATTTACGGACACCATGCTTTCGATGATTATTGGATGGGCGATCAACAGTGCGATGATCATTTTAGCCGCAGCAACTTTTTTCAAAAATAACATTGTTGTAACTGAACTGGATCAAGCACAACATCTATTGACGCCTATGCTCGGCTCGAAAGCAGCTATTGTTTTTGGCATAGCATTGCTGTTTTCTGGAATTTCTTCCACAATAACGGCTGGGATGGCAGGCGGTTCCATTTATGCTGGCCTTTTCAAGGAACCCTACGATATTAAAGACAATCATACAAAGTTTGGCGTTGCTGCAATACTCATTATGTCGACGGTGATTATATTCTTTGTATCAAATCCTTTTAAAGGGCTTATCATTTCACAAATGATGTTGAGCATTCAGCTACCGATCACCGTATTTTTGCAAATTTACTTGACCTCGTCTGAAAAAGTGATGGGCAAACATAAGAATTCAATCGTTTCTAATATTCTTTTGGTTACAATTGCATTAATTTTAACCATCCTTAATGTGATGCTTTTCATTAGTTTTTTTAAATAGTTTCCTAGTATAAAAAAGGGCTGGTTTTTATTTCCAATTAGTTACTGACTTTTTTGGGATTTTGTAATAATATGTATAAGAGCAAAATATAGATTAAAGTTATTTCATCTACTGAATTTCTAGGAAGGTCATATGGGGCAAATTAAAACATTTTTTACTGGTAAAGTTGTAGCAAATATGATGCTTCTTATAACGGCTTTACTTTGGGGAAGTTCATATTCATATAGAAAGATGGGGCTGGAATTCATGACCCCTTTCTTTTTTAACTTCTTACGGTTCTTTGTCGCATTTGTATTCCTTTTTATATTACTTATTGTTTCCCGAAATTTTACAAAAGAAGGAAAGAAGCCAATTGACTTAAAAACACATATCAAAGGCGGGTTTTATTCTGGAACAGCCATCGCTTTTGGGGCAGCCATTCAGCAGTGGGCATTACTTTCTACAACAGCAGGTAAAGTTGGTTTTATCACTTCTTTATATACAGTATTTGTGCCGGTTTTAGGGTTAATGATTTTTAAAACAAAGGTAAAACCTCAGATATGGGTTGCAGTTGGCGCAGCTTTTATTGGCCTTTTTTTGATTAGTGCAAATAAGGACCTTACGATAATTCCTGGAGATCTTGCGGCGTTTGTAAGTGCAATTGCCTTTGGATTTCACATTATTATCGTTGGACATTTTACACCAAAAACAGAGGGCATTGCGTTAAGCACCATCCAAATGTTTTTTGGCTGTCTCTGGAATCTGTTTTTTACCATGACAATGGAAAGTGGCAATACCATGGAAGGCGTTATGCTAGGCGCCTTTCCGATTATCTATACGGGTGTTTTTTCTATTGGGGTTGCATTTACACTGCAAATATTTGCTCAAAAAAGAACGACCCCTTCGATTGCAGCAATCATTATGAGCTTGGAATCCGTTTTTGCCGTGTTGTTTGCGGCTTTGCTTCTTAGTGAAACCATGAGTGTGATGCAAACAATGGGATGCATATCCATATTTTCAGCAGTCATTATTGCACAAGTAGAAAGGAAAAAGTAGGAATGGATATTTTTTACATCGTATTTGGCTTTATTTTAGTGGTTATGGGTTGGTTGGAATTTGCCTATTCTAAACTGATGAGGCGTAAAAGGGAAGCAACTGAAAAGTGGGGGAAAATTGAAGCCATGTTAAAAGCTAGGGCTTCCGCTGTGCTGGAACTTCTGGAATCTGTTTCGGATCAGGGAATGATAGAACCGGAAATGGAAATTCTGTTTGAATTGAGGGGTGGATATCTGTTTTCTCAGGATAGAGATCAGATCGCAGAAATAGCAGAAAGGACAACGCCTATTTTATATTCTTTATTAGAAAAATTGAAAACAAAAAACATCAGCACTTCACTAATCGAAGAAATATTGGAGATGGATGAAGAGATTGAAGTAATGGCGGAAAATTTTAATAAATACGTTTATTTACACAATGAAATTATCGGATGGAAAAAATACAAGCTTCAAATTATGGTGTTGCGACCAAATATGTTAAGAGATTTTATATTAAAAAGGGAAATGTAAACAAATAGCCGTGATAGAAAACAAGCTGTTCAAGCATTGGAGAAACCTCTAGATGCGAGAATATCTTGTTTTTTTTTGTATTTTTGAAAATAGGTATTGATATTAACGAAAACGTTTGCTATAGTATACCTAACCTACATTACGCAAACGTTTTCGTTAATTTTATAACAAACAGGAGGGACTAAGAATGTCGCCCACAATCAAGGATATCGCAAAAGAATTAGGCGTATCATACTCTTCTGTATCCAGAGCATTAAATGGCAAAAAAGGTGTTAGCGAAAAAACCCGAAACGATATTCAAAGAGTAGCAATTGACTTAGATTATCAACCAAACGACCTGGCAAGGGGACTGGTGAATAAAGTTTCAAAAACCATTGGTGTGATTATACCAGAAATTACAAACCCCTTCTTCAGTGAAATAGTGAAGGGAATCATCGAAGCATCAACAAAAGAAAACTATGACATTTTTTTATGTGTTTCTAACTGGGATGCAGACATAGAGGCATCTTATTTGAAAGCACTTAAACAAAAGCAGGTAGATGGACTTATTATAAAACCGGCAAGGGACCAAGATGTATCTATTTATGAAAAAATTAAGATGCCTTATGTTATTCTTGAAAGCTGGGAGAAATTGGATAATGCTTGCGCTATTTCCCTTGACAATGAAAAGGGTGGATACTTGGCAGCGAGGCATTTGATTCAATGTGGATACAAAAATATCGTGTTTTTAGCAGGAAAAGAAGAATCCCTTTCTTCAAAACAGAGAAAATTGGGATGGAAGAAGGCATTGCGAGAAGCAGGTGTGAAAGAGAATGAAAGAAATATTATGTACACTTCTTTCTCCATTGAAAGTGGATATGAAGCGACAAAAAAATTGATAGAGGCAGACGGAACCATTGACGGGATTTTTGCTGTAAATGACGTTGTGGCCATGGGAGCACTACAGTATTTAAGCGAAAAGGATATCCAGGTTCCTGAAAGAATAGGCGTGATCGGATTTGATAATATTTCATATTCCAAGTTGCCGCAAATCATGTTAACCACCATAAATCAACCGGTGTATGAAATGGGAACCATGGCGTTTCAGTCAGTGGTAGATATGTTAAAAGGAAAAGAAGATGTAAAGGGTAAAAGCTTTGTGTTTGAACCCGAGTTAATCGTTAGAAGAACCACAAGAGGAGTACAGGATGAAAAAAATTAAAACAGGAATCGTAGGACTTGGCAGGCTAGGCAGCCTGCATGCACACAATATAGCATTTAACATTCCCAATGCAGAACTAACGGCAGTCTGCAGTGTCGTCCCTGAAGAAGTGGAAGCCGTGCAAAAGGAATGGGGAATTCCATATGGATATGCTGATTTTGGTGAAATGATCAGCAACAAAGAATTGGATGCTGTTGCTATCCTTTCTCCTTCTCCCTATCATGTACAACATATAGAGATGGCGTTGGAAGCTGGACTTCATGTATTTGTTGACAAGCCCCTTGGCGTTAATGTGGAAGAATGCCTTAGAGCAGAAGAAGTTGTTGCAAAACACCCAGATCAAGTTTTTATGATTGGATTCATGAGACGATATGACCCATCCTATCAGTACGCGAAAAAAATGATTGAGCAAGGAAAAATCGGAAAGCCATTTCTAGTAAAATTGACAAGTTGTGATCCGGAACATACCATCGAAGGCGCCATTCGATTTGGTGCCAACAGCGGTGGATTATTTATCGATATGACAGTTCATGACATTGATCTCGCCAGATGGTACCTACAGGATGAAGTAGAAGAAGTTTATGCCATCGGAGGCAGTTTTGTTCATAAAGAATTTGAAGGATATAACGATGCGGACAATACCCTCGCTTTGATGCGATTTAAAAATAACGGCATGGCCATGTTTCACAGTGGACGAAATGCAGCCCATGGATATCAGGTAGAGACAGAAATCATTGGACCTCTGGGATCATTACGAATAGCCGCTGAACCTTATAAAAATCTATGCACGATTTTTGATCAAAATGGTGTGGTGAAAGAATGTTCACAAAGTTTTCAGGAACGTTTTGCAGAAGCATATTTGGAGGAGATGAAAGAGTTCATCAATTGTATCGTAGAAGGGAAACAACCTGGTATTACAGTACATGACGGGACAATGAATACAAAAGTCGCTTTTTCTGCAACACAGTCGTTTCATGAAAAAAGAGCAATCAAACTTTAAAATTGGAGGATTCTGATGGATTTAGAAAAAACATGTAAAATTAAAACACAAATAACAGAAGAGACTGGTTGTCAGACAATAGTAACCAATGACAGTGAGCCTTCTATGATGATGGATTTTAGTATACTGAAGTTGAATAAAGGGACGAAATATAACAATAACGACCCAAAAGAACGACTTTTTTTATTACTCAACGGAGAAGCTGTTCTGCGGGTGGGAGATAAAGAATTTACCGTAAAAAGAGGAAATATTTTTGATGATGGGCCTTGGTCTCTCCACCTGCCGGAGAACATAGAAGTGGAAATTGAGGGGTGCGCTCAAGGTACAGAGTTTGCTGTTCACAGCACAGAAAATGAGAAAAAATTTGATGTAAAACTATATGGGCCAGAGGATTGCCGCATTGAAATTCGCGGAGAAGGTCAGATGAATGAGGCCGGGACAAGGATGGTTCGGACGATATTGGATCACGACAATGCACCCTATGCAAATCTGATGTTGGGTGAAGATGTGCATTACCCCGGAAAATGGGCAGGATTTCCCTCCCATTCCCATAAGCAACCAGAGATTTATTTCTATCGGTTTATGCCGGAGCAGGGATTTGGACTATTAAAGCTTGGAGATCAGGGAGTTTGCCTAGAACAGAATGATACAGTGCTGATTTTGCCAGAACTTGTACATCCTCAGGTAGCAGCGCCAGGGTATGCCATGTACTTTCTTTGGGTGATCAGGCATCTTGAAGGCAACCCATATATACGTCCTACATTTGAAGAAAAACACTTATGGGTAGAAGATCCAAAGGCAGTTATTTGGCCGGAAAGGAAATAAGAATGAAGAAATCACTCCATACAAAAACCGTCTATGGATGCAACCTTGCGACAGCACTTGCCATCGCTGAAACAACTGGTTTTACAGCTGTTGAGATTGTAGCGGAGAGACTTTTTTCCTATCTACATCAGGGAAATACGCCGGAGGACTTAAAAAAACTTCTTTCGAAACATAGCCTTGAGGCAGTTTGTATCAATGATATCTGTCATGTTGACAGAGAAGATGCTTTAGCAAAAGAAAAAATGGCGGAGGAAGCCTGGCTTTTATCCACCGTAGCAAAAGAGATTGGCTGTAAAGCCATACAACTTGTTCCTCTTTGCTCTTTAGAAGGCAGAGAATGGAAAGATATTAAACGTATAACAGCAGACAACATTCGAATGATTGCAGACATAGGAAACACATTTGGGGTTGGATTTCAGCTTGAACCAGTTGCATGGTCCCCCATTAATTCTTTGTCAAAGAGTCTGGATTTAATCAATGCCGTGGATCGGGATAATCTCAAAATGGTGATAGACTTCTGGCATTTATGGTCAGCAGGAGGAACCACACCAGAGGAAGTAGCAAAACTTTCAAAAGATCAGATATATAATATTCATTTTTGTGACGGGAAAAGTCAAGCCGTCGGTACAGTATGGGATGAAACGGTCCTGAGAGGATATTATCCAGGGGATGGGGATATCCCGCTGAAAGATTGGGTGGACGCGGTCAAGGCGACAGGATTTGATGACTACTGGTCTTGTGAGCTCATCAGTGCTCGTCATTGGGAAATGAATGCCATTGAGGTAGCAAAGACCATGAGTGATGCAATGGAGTTATATATTGGGAAATGATAGAGCAGGATATAACCGATTGAGAGGATGTTGAAAAGTGTATGTAAACAAGCTAAAAGAAAATGTTGAATATAAAACAATCGATGTCATCGCACTTGGAAGAGCTGCAATCGACTTGAATGCAAATGAAATAAACAGGCCAATGGAAGAAACCATGACTTTTACAAAAACAGTGGGAGGCTCTCCTGCCAATATCGCAGTGGCATGCCGAAAACTGGGCCTTAACACCGCATTTATTGGGCGTGTTTCGGATGATCAGCACGGAAGATTTATCCGTGGATATTTTGAAAAACTTGGCATCATAACTGAAACGCTTGTAACAGATGAACCAGGAAGTTTATCAGGGCTTGCATTTACAGAGATTAAAGCGCCTGGAGATGCAGGATATCTCATGTATAGAAGTAATGTTGCAGATTTAAATTTATGTCCTGCTGATGTTTCAGAAGAGCAGATTCGTAAAAGTAAAATTCTTCTTATTTCAGGGACGGCGCTTTCTAGAAGTCCTTCATGTGAAGCGGTCTTTACTGCCCTTGATTTTGCAAGGAAGCATCATACCTTCATTGTATTTGATATTGATTATAGAAATTTCACATGGACTTCCCTTGAAGAAACGTCCATTTATTATTCTCTCGTTGCTGAAAAGAGCGATTTAGTAATAGGGACTAGAGAAGAATTCGATGCGTTGGAAGCCAGGTTGCCAAAAAGCGAAAGAGAAGACGCTAAAACGGCTTCTAGGTGGATGGCTTTTCAGCCGTCTATGATATTAATAAAACACGGCAAGTCCGGTTCTAAGCTCTATCTTGAAAATGGAGAAATAATTGAAGGTGCTGTTTTTCCCGTAATACCTTTAAAAACAATGGGGGCAGGGGATTCTTTTGCAGGAGGGTTTTTATATGGACTTCTTCGTCATAAAAGTTTTTATGAAGCAACTGAATTAGGAGCAGGAGCTGCAGCCATTGTGGTAACAAAGAACAGTTGCAGTGAGGCAATGCCTACATTGGAGGAAATAGAGGATTTTATTCACTCATATAAAAACAGATAGGAGAGATAGATGCTATCAAGTTTAAAACCATTTATTACAGAAATAGCAGCTTCCCGAAAAGCAGTACCGGGTTTTAATATCTTTGGATTTGAAGATGCCCATGCCGTCATTGAAGCGGCTGAAGAGGTGAATGCCCCTGTCATTTTGATGACCAACAAAGACTGTGTTGAACATATTTCTGTGGATGTGCTGGCTGGATTGCTACGAGCCATGGCCGAAAAAGCTAAAGTCCCTGTTTGCATCCATTTGGATCATGCTAAATCAGAAGAATTAGCGATTGAGGCGATTGAAGCCGGATATACCTCAGTGATGTATGATGGTTCCGCTCTTTCCATCGAGGAGAACATTGCTAGGACCAGAAGAATTGTGGAATTTGCGAAAAAATATAATGTCTCTGTGGAAGGAGAAATAGGATCTGTTGCTTATTCTGACCGGAACTTTGAAATTCCTACTGTTTATACGGACCCTGAAGAGGCTTCTCGTTTTGCTAGGGAGACAGGTGTTGACTTAATGGCTGTTTCAGTTGGGACACTTCATCGCATGCAGTCTCAGCAGGCAGAAATCCAATATGATCGACTTGATGCCATCCAGGCAAAGACGACTATACCCCTTGTGATTCACGGTGCAACAGGTATTTCAGATAGAGATCTATCCCGTATGATTGGATACAATATTGTGAAGTTTAATATAGGAACGGCATTGCGCATTGAATTCGGGAAAGCCTTAAGAAAAGAAGTCCTTGCGAATCCGGAGGAGTATGATCGGTTAAAACTTTTTAAAGAACCGATGAATGCCGTAAGGCAAATGGCGTTACTAAAATATAAGAAACTAGGATGGTAAGGAG
>JBBRXC010000066.1:0-8769 GCA_038248745.1 Peptostreptococcales bacterium
TAGGAGGTTTTCATGTCCGTAAAGGAAACGGTACTTAAAGTTCTTGAAGCAAATAAAGGATCGGTCGTCTCCGGCCAAATAATTGCAGCTGAGGCCGGTGCTTCACGGGCAGCGGTATGGAAGGCAATCTCTCAGCTTCGAGAAGAAGGTTATCTAATAAACGCCTCAACAAAGAAAGGGTATATTCTTTCTTCACACAGCGATTTATTGTCTCCCGAAGGGATTTATAGCTTTTCGAAACAAATACCCAAAGAAAAAATTCATTGTTTTAAAACCATAGATTCAACCAATGCCAAAGCAAAGCAACTTGCTGTTCAAGAAGGCATGGATCTGGCACTAATCGTGTCTGAAGAGCAGACCAACGGTCGCGGCAGAATGGGACGAAGCTTTTTTTCTCCAAATGCTTCCGGCATTTATATGAGCTTATTGATCAAGCCAGATTTTGATATATCAAAATCTATTCTCGTTACAACAGCCGCAGCCGTTGCAGTTTGCCGGGCAATAGATTCTGTTCTTCATATAAACTGTCGCATTAAATGGGTAAACGACATTTTTCTAGGGGACCGTAAAATTGGCGGGATACTGACGGAAGCCATCACTGACTTTGAAAGTGGTCAAGTTGAATATATTGTAGTAGGAGTCGGACTAAATTATTGGGCGCCAAATGTGGGTTTCCCCAAAGATATTCAGGACACCGCAGGGTATTTGTTAGATCAATGGTCGCCAAAATCAAGAAATGAATTGATTGCAAAAATTACTTCTGAATTAATAGATTTGTTAAATTCTCTGAATAATGTGGATTTTTTAGAAGAATATAAATCCCGTTCTTTCATATTAGGTCATCAGGTTGTTTTTTCTCACCAGAAAGATGGGCAAGTTTTCTCCCAATCAGGTAAGGCTGTAGATATTGATTCCGATGGTAGTTTGCTCGTACTCCTTGAAGATGGAAAAATAAAAACGATTAACAGCGGTGAAGTGACCATCAGAAAACAGCCCGAATAAAATAATGCCCTGATTCATTAGAAAAGAATCAGGGCATTATTATTATAATTTTTAATAGTCAATTTTTTTATACAAATCCGAACATTCTAGGAAGCCACAGGGACAATCCTGGAACAAAGGTTGTTATCGCTAATGTAGGGATCCATGCAAAGGCAATGAACCACATAGTAGGCTTCATCATTTCATTAATTGGCGCATTACCAATTCTAGAACCTAGATATAAGAATGGCGCTGTTGGTGGTGTAACACAACCAAGTCCAAGATTAACGCCCAATATCGCTGCAAAATGAACAGGGTCTACACCCAAAGCTATTACGACAGGCAAAAGTATAGGTGTTGTTAACAATATGGCACTTGTATCATCCATCAGCATCCCAATGATAATTAAGAACAGATTAACCATCAGGATTAATAAAACAGTATTATCTGTTACAGACGTCATCACTTTTAAGATCATCTGAGGAACATTTTCCATAATATATAAGCGGGAAAGCATCATAACTGATAAAAGCATGATCATAATAACGCCTGCCGTGGTACTTGCAATAATGACACTTTCTTTAAAAGTTTTAGTATCTAAACCTTTATAGAACCAAATACCAACAGGGATCGTGTAGATAACTGACACGGCCGCAGCTTCAGTCGGTGTAAGGAATCCACCATAGATGCCGCCAAGAATAATAACTGGGGCGATCATCGCAGGGATTGCTCTAACTGTTCTATTTCCCAGTTTTTTTACATATGCCTTAGGAGGCATTTTATCCGTAAGCCTAATATCTGGGTTTTTACGTAACAGCCAGAAATTCGTAGCACTTAATAAAATAACTAAAATAATACCAGGTATTACTGTTGAAAGGAAACAAGCTAATACTGACTGGCCTCCTATAAATGCATAAATAATCATATTAAGGCTTGGTGGAATCAACAGTCCCAGCAAAGATGCACTGGAAACCAACGCTGCAGATACTCCCCTAGGGTAACCTGCTTTTTCCATTCTTGGAAGCATGATTGTTCCAATACATGAAAGTGTGGCAAAACCACTTCCTGAAATTGCGCCAAACAGCGCACAGGAAATGACCATAACGGCTCCTAGTCCGCCTTTTAATCTTCCAACAAACATTTCAACAAGGTTTATGAGACTTTCGCCAACACCACTTTTTTCCATCAGGTTTCCAGCCAAAATGAAAAGAGGAATGGCTACAAGGATAAGAGAACTTACTTTACTGAATCCATAAGGAAGAAGAAATGTATAATCATATCCGCCTCCAACTACTATAACAAGTGATGATGCAAAAAATGCAAATGGGATTGGAACGCCCAACAATAATACGACAATCAACACTAGTACTGCTATTGCTACAATCATTCTATTGCACCCCCTTCATATCATCTATTGGCAAATCTGAAACGTCTATTTTTTTAACATATCTCAATATAAAAGCTTTCACTTCATCATAAAGATACACTGCATTATAAAATGTCATTACAGACAGGCCAAACAGCAAGGATGATTGAGAAACGGTTACAGGGATTCTCCAAACAGGTGTTTTGGTCTGCATTTCAATGGTCCATTGAAATAAATTAAATGCCCAGTATAAGAAAACCATACCTAGCACCAATGCCACAGCATTTCTAAGCATTGCAATCAGGGCCTTCGTATATCCTTCTGGCATGGTTGCAACAATAATATCCGCGGTAATATGGCTTTTTTCAAAGCTGCCATAGGCTGCGCCAAACATGTATAGCCAAAATGCACAGATAATAAGAATCTCTTCATATCCTTGAAAGTTTATGTTAAAAGATCTAGTAATGACCGCTGCAAAAGTGATCAGTGTAACTAAAGATGCCATTACAATTAAGCCGAATTTCAAGAATTTTTCTAACAATTTCCAAAAAAGAGTGTTTTTAAGGTTATTCACTAATAGAATTTTTTTAGGGTTACTCACAGTTAGCCTCCTTTCTTTTCTCCATTAGCAAAGGGAAGGAGAACCCTTCCCTTTGTTTTTAATATAATTATTTAATTATTAGATAGAAAGCTATTATAATTTATCTACTTCAGCTTTCATTCCATCCATAAGTTCTTTTCCAAGAAGTTCTTCAAGTTTAGGCCATGATGTTTCTCTTACAAATGTTGCATAAGCATCAACCTGCTCAGGCGTAAATTCAACAACTTCTACACCATAATCAGCAGCCAATTTTTCCATGTAAACCTTCTCATTTTCTTCTGCAAGCGTAAAGCTCTTCACGCTTTGTTCCTGGAAAACAGCAACAACAGTTGCAGCATCTTCAGGTGTCAGTTTTGCAAGAGTTTTTTCACTTACAACATAACTTGTAGCTTCAGCATGAATATAGTTAACATACATATAATTGATAACTTCTCCAACCCATGCATAGTTGATATTTGGTGTTCCGCCAACCCATCCGTCTACTACTTTTGTCTGAATTGCTGTTGGAACTTCAGCATAAGGAACAGTAATAGGGTTAAATCCTAAATCTTGCTGTGCTACACTGAATGTAACCATGGCAGGACTTCTTGTTTTAACATTTTTGTTGGTCCCAGGTGTCATCATATCGGTAGGTTCTTGTACAAATGCCATTCCGATAAATCCTTCAAGTACTGTGCCCAAGAATTTAACGCCATTGGCTTCAGTTAAATCTCCAATAACCCCTGAAAGATATGAATCTGGTGCGAAAAGAATTTTCGCTTCGTCAAAACTTTTTGCATAATAAGGAACATAAGCAGCTCCCAATCTAGCATCTAATGCATCTGGAATTGTTATCTGAGCAAGGTCAATGGTTCCTCTAACTATTTCTTCATAAACAGTTTCATATCCACCTAATTGACTTGCAGGGAAATATTCAATTTCAACTCTTCCTTCAGTTCTCTCTTTAACCATTTCGGCTGCTTCATTATTCAAAGTTGTTGCAATATGTTCAAGTGGTGCATCTGAAGCCAGTCTCAAAACAATTGTGTCAGCTGGAGCATTTTCATCTGGAGCAGCTCCGCCCCCGCAACCTGATGCAAATACTGATATTAACATAACAAGAACTAGTAATATTGACAGTTTTTTCATTTTATTCTCCTTCTTTTATTGATCTTCTAGAATTAGGCAAAAAAACATTTCATTTTACTTTTACTTTCCAAACCACATTGCTCAACATTTGATGTTTATATTTACGCCTCCTTTCTTTCCACCTTAACTAAGTTACTTTCTTTAGTAAATAACTTATTATCCGAATTTTCTAAAACCTTTTTTTATTATACAATTATAAATAGCTTCATGTCAATAATTTTATTTTTTATTTTAATACAATTTTGCATATTTATTAAAAAAAACCTATAATTATAGACATTGTTTATGTCTATAATTATAGGTTTTTTGTCTATTAAATACTTATCTACTAAATACTTAAATATCTTTCTCCTGTATCAGGCAGCAGAACTACTATTTTTTTATTCTTGTTTTCTTTTCTCAATGCAACCTTTGTCGCTGCCCATAATGCCGCTCCGCTTGATATCCCCACAAGTATTCCCTCTTCATGAGCAAGAGATTGTGCTGTATTTTTTGCAGCTTCTCCTTCAACAAGTATTATTTCATCGTATATCTCTCGATCTAATACCTGTGGAATAAAATTAGCGCCTATTCCTTGTATCGGATGAGGTCCGAACTTACCTTGAGAAAGTAGTGGGGAAGCTGCAGGTTCAACTGCAATGATTTGTATATTGGGATTTTCGTTTTTCAAATAGTTCCCAACGCCCGTAATTGTTCCGCCTGTTCCTATGCCGGCGACAAAAATATCAACTTGGCCTTCAGTATCTTCCCATATTTCCGGTCCAGTTTTACGGTAATGGATATCGGGATTTGCCTTGTTGGAAAATTGATCCGGTATAAAACTACCCATAATATCTTCTGCCAGTTCTTTGGCTTTGTTAACTGCGCCCGTCATTCCTTCTGAACCTTTTGTCAAAACAATTTCAGCACCATATGCCAGCAGTATCTTTCTTCTTTCCATACTCATTGTTTCCGGCATAGTGAAGACAGCTTTATATCCTCTTGCCGCACAAACCATAGCAAGCCCAATTCCCGTATTGCCAGAAGTGGGTTCAATAATTGTCGACCCCGGTCCAATGAGCCCTGCAAGTTCTGCTTCATCAATCATATTAATAGAAACTCTGTCCTTTACGCTTCCTCCAGGATTGAATGACTCCAATTTCACAATTATATTTGAATGTATCCCTCGCGTTTTGCTGTAGTTCCTGATCTCAACCAAAGGTGTTGTCCCAATAAGCTCTGTAATTGACTTATGAATTTTTTTCATTTCTCTCCCCCTCCATTTCCATGGTGTAAAGAAAACTTAATTTGAAATATGAATCGTTTTCTTGATTTATTTTATCCTATACCCATTATACATAATAATTAACTATATGATACTCGTCTTGTTTACAATTTCTTGCTTTTTTGATATAATCATTTTATACTTTTTCTCATTATAAAGAGGACGGTGCCTATGAATAAAAAAGTCAAATCAACAATATATTTAATGCTTACCGCAATTATCTGGGGGACAGCATTTGTAGCACAAAGAGAGGGAATGTCCTCCATAGGGCCATTTATGTTCAGCGCACTTAGAATGTATCTTGGTACGTTAACTCTTATTCCAATAATATATATAACCCTTTATAGAACAAAATTTAAAAAAAATCATATCCAGAAAAGTGCAATTGAAGGCAAGGCTGAAAACAAACTTTTGATGCAAGGGGGACTTTGGTGTGGCATTATTATTTTTTTTGCCGCAAATTTCCAGCAGGTTGGGTTGGTTTCAACAAGTGCAGGGAAAACCGCTTTTATTACAACTTTGTATATTTTATTAGTGCCAATCATCGGGATTTTTCTTAAACGTAAACTTCACTGGTATATTTGGATCGCCGTGGCAATGGGAACGCTCGGTTTATATTTTTTAACTATGACGGATTCTTTCACCATTGCTTTTGGAGATTTGGTCATATTAATAGGCGCATTTTTCTGGGCGTTTCATATCCTTTGCATGGATTATTATGCACCAAAGGTAATGGTCACCAAACTCATTGCGATACAGTTCTTCATTTCAGGCTCACTAAGTTTAATCGTTTCACTTTTAACAGAACCTGTACTATATGAAGGTCTAATTGCCGCTATGCCGACCATTGTCTACACGGGTATCATGTCTTCAGGCCTTGCCTTCACATTTCAAGGCCTTGGTCAGAAAGATGCCAATCCAACAACTGCATCGATAATATTAAGCACAGAAGCCTTATTCGGTGCTATTGCTGGGTACCTTTTTCTTTCAGAAATGTTTACACAGAGAGAATTTCTGGGCTGCGTGCTCATGTTTTCTGCTGTAATCATTTCGCAACTACCAACAAAAGCAGATAGACAGGGAAAAATTAATTCTTAATATAGGAGGATGATATGAATTTAAACATTACAAGAGAAGACGCTTTAGCGTTACTAAAGAAATACAACAAAGAGGAGTTCCATCTGTCCCATTCTACAACTGTCGAAGGGGTTATGCGATATTTCGCCAAAGAATTGGGTTATGGCGATGAGGAGGAATTCTGGGGAATCGTCGGCTTGTTGCATGATGTGGATTTCGAATGTTTTCCAGAAGAGCATTGCATAAAGGCGCCTGCGCTTTTAGCTGAAATCAATGCAAGTGATGATATCGTGCATGCCGTAGTTTCCCATGGGTATGGGTTATGTGCAGATATTGCTCCTGCCCATGAAATGGAAAAAATTCTCTTTGCGACGGATGAACTTACAGGATTAATAGGCGCCTGCGCCCTAATGCGGCCTTCTAAAAGTGTTCAGGATATGGAAGTCTCTTCCGTCAAAAAAAAGTTTAAGGATAAGAAATTTGCAGCTGGTTGTTCTAGAGAGGTGATAATCCAGGGAGCAGAAATGCTTGGCTGGGAAACGGATTATTTGCTGAACCAAACATTACAAGCAATGAAAACTTGCTGTGATTAATAAAATGGGAATATAGTGAGATTAATACAATGAAAAATTTAAATGAAAAATTAGAAAACCTAAAACAAATTATTGAGAGGTATGACAACCTAGGCATTGCTTTTTCCGGAGGCGTGGACAGCACTTTTTTACTAGCCTTTGCTTCCAGGCTTCAATCCATCGACTTTAAAGTAATCGCTCTCACCGTCAACGCTTCTAACTTTGCACCTGACGAAATTGATTATGCAAAAGAATTTTGTATAGAAAATGAAATAAATCATATGATGATAGATATTGATTTTTCCCAAATTGACGGCTTTAAGGAGAACACCAGAGAAAGGTGTTATTACTGCAAGCGCTCTATTTTTTCCTATGTGAAAAAATTAGCTGATGCCCAAGGCATTCACACAATTGCTGATGGCACAAATTTAGATGATGATTCAGATTTTAGACCTGGTAAAAAAGCATTGCTTGAACTTGGCATTGTCAGCCCTCTCAAAGAAGCTTGTCTTACTAAAAATGAAATCAGGCAGGCCTTAAAAGATATGAATATATCTATTTGGGACAAGCCTGCTTTTGCTTGCCTTGCATCAAGAATACCTTATGGAGAAGAAATCACGGAAGAGAAACTGAGTTCAATATATAAGGTTGAAAAAGCCATTCGTGAGTTGGGCTTTTCACAAGTCAGGGTTCGTCATCATGGAGAAATAGCGAGAATTGAACTTCTACCAGAAGATATGCAAGCGTTTGCAACTCTTGATAAAATGAAAAAAATTAACCAGATTGCCTTGGATGCAGGATTTTCATTTGCTGCCCTAGATCTTTCTGGCTATAAAATGGGAAACATGAACACAAGCTTATTATAAGCATCCAACATTAAGTTTGTTAAACCAAGCCCAATGTCGAATGCTTATAATGGGCTTTAATTTTTTTTGCCGGATATGTGATCAATCTCAATGACAACTACTGTCGTTTTGCTAAAGTCACTTTTTATATAATCTCTTCCTTCTTTCGCGAAATCCTTTGAATATTTCATCATGATTACTTCCAGTCCTTCTGCCTTCTCTTCTTCATTTGCTATATGTGCCTGACCAAAAACAATGGTACTTTCATATCTGGTTGTAAATTCGGAAGGTTTTATATCATCTTTATCAACAACTGTAAATGAAACCTTCGGGTTGTTCTTGATCGCATCCAGTTTGTGCCCTGTATTTGCACCGTGGAAATAAATTTTATTATTTAAATAGGTATAGCTAACAGGGACACCATAAGGATATCCTTCATCGCCGCAAACAGACAGTACGCCATTTGTGCATTTTTCAAGCATTTTGATTGCATCTTCCTTTGGAATTTCATTTTTAAATCTACGCATTTCTCTAAACATTCTTTATCCTCCAAACAAGCTTTAACTTAGCGCTATTATAACATCCAACTAATATGGTTACAATATCTATTTCAATCAAGGTTCTTTCAAGGTTACATTCACATTACATTCACCATTTGCCTTCACAAAGCGTGTGGATTGAGGTAAAATATATTATATAGTAGTGGGAAGCGAATGAAGATTAAACGGAAGAGGAGATAACTATGAAAAATAAATTAATTGCTTTTGCTTTGATTGCCGTTCTCATTTTGAGTTCACAAGGCCAAATCGCTTATGCCGATATCAATAGAAATGATATGCGGGCTGTTTGGGTTGCTACAATAATGAACCTGGATTATCCCTCTGTTAAAAACAATGAACGTGCTCAAAAGGAAGAATTTATCACCATGCTGGACA
>JBBRXC010000067.1:0-8662 GCA_038248745.1 Peptostreptococcales bacterium
AGATATCTGTGCCAGCGCTGAAAGAAGAGCAGAAATTTTACTGAAAAATGCAGAGTTGGATGCTGAGTTGATTCAAAGAGAAGCAAAAGAGTCTGTTGAAAAACTAACGGAGGAAAGCCTCAGCCTTAAAAATAGATTTACCACTTTCCAGACAAAGTACAAATCACTATTAGAATCAGAGCTGGAAAGGTTTGATGGATTAAGTCTTAAACTTTTTGCGGAATTTAACATTGATGAATCGAGCATGCAAAAAGATAATACGCAGAAACCTTGGCAGGAAAGCAGAGAAACGAAAGTTTTGACACCACTTAAAGAAGAAGAAATGAAAAAAACAATGTTGAACCTAAGGATTGGAGAAGGGGAATAACCCCCTGTGAATTGTCATGTTTTATTTATTAATTTTAGCGGTCATTATATTCGATCAAGTATCGAAATATTATATTCAAACAAATATGGACTTGAACAATTCAATATCTGTAATAGATGGGATTTTCAGTATTACATATATCCAGAATACGGGAGCGGCATTCAGTGTATTGCAGGGAAAAACAATTATTTTGATTATTATTCAAGTTCTTGTCGTTTTATCAATATTTGTTTATGTGTTTTTAAAGAAAAACTCCATCCACTGGACGTTAAATGTGTCACTGGCACTCATTGTTGGCGGGGGATTGGGCAATTTGATTGATAGAGTCAGTTATGGTTATGTTGTGGATTTTTTGCATTTTCACTTTTGGCCAATTTTTAATATAGCAGATATTTCAGTATGCATTGGATGTGGGTTGCTGATTATATATGTTTTTTTGATAGAGGGAAAAGAAAAAAATGGAGAAAAAATTTAAAATTATTATAGAAGAAAAAATGAAGGGAGCACGACTTGACGTGGTCCTTTCACTGACTTTAGAAGAATTATCAAGAAGTCATGTACAAAAATTAATCGAAGCAGGACAAGTTACACTGAATCACAAGGTATGCAAAATTAATAAAATGCTGCTGAAAACCGGGGATGAAATTGAAATAATAATTCCGGAACCGGAGGAACTTGAAATTACGCCAGAAAATATTCCTTTAGAAATCGTGTATGAGGATCAGGACCTGTTGGTTATAAATAAACCAAAAGGAATGGTCGTACATCCGGCTGTGGGAAATCAGAACGGTACGGTAGTGAATGCCGTCATGTTTCACTGTGGAGATAGCCTCTCATCAATCAATGGCGTTATTAGGCCAGGCATCGTCCATCGACTGGATAAAGAAACAAGCGGGCTTTTAATGATCGCAAAAAATGATATGGCACATACTTCCTTGGCAAAACAATTGGCTGAACATAGTATAAAAAGAGCTTATAGGGCAATTGTATATAACAATTTTAATCTGGATGAAGGAATCATTGATAGACCCATCGGAAGAGATCCTAAAAACAGATTAAAACAGTCTGTCACTGAACTGCATGCCAGAAGAGCTGTTACTCATTATAAAGTCATTGAAAGATTTGGAGATTTCACCTATATTGAAGTCAGACTCGAGACAGGAAGAACACATCAGATCCGAGTGCACATGGCATATATTAAACATCCCCTTTTAGGTGATCAGGTTTATGGGCCTCAAAAAAAAGTGATGGGAACAGAAACTCAAATTCTGCACGCCAAAAAACTAGGATTTGTTCATCCTAGCACAGGGGAATATATGGAATTCGACAGTGAACTTCCGGAGGAATTCACAAGAGTGTTGAATAAATTGAAAGAGAGAAAATAATATGGGAAAAGTATCGTTTAAACCAGGCACAATGCTGAATCCGGTACCTGTGGTCATGGTTAGCTGTGGCAGCATGGAGGAGAAAAATATACTGACAATTGCTTGGACAGGAATCATAAATTCAGAGCCCCCTATCACCTACGTTTCTGTTAGAAAATCAAGGTATTCACACGAACTAATAGAAAAAACCAACGAATTTGTCATTAACCTTTGTACAGAAGAGTTGACAAAAGCAGCTGATCTTTGTGGCGTTAAAACTGGAAGAAATATGGATAAATTCAAGGAACTAAAACTTACTCCGGTAGAAGGAGACCTGACAGGTTGCCCGATGATTTTAGAATCACCAGTCAATTTGGAATGTAAAGTGATTGAAATGAAAAGCTTTCCAACCCATGATATGTTTATAGCAGAAATCGTTAAAGTTCACGTGGATGAAAAACTGCTGAACAGAGCAGGTAAACTCGAGCTTGAAAAAGCGCAGCTTATTTGCTTTAGCCATGGAGAATATTTTGGGATACAAAGAGAAGCTATTGGGAAATTGGGGTATTCAATTATGAAACCGAGCACCAAAAAAAGACTAGAAAATCAAAAAAAATCAACTCGACGCGTAGGAAAAGGAAAGACAGGCCCTAGGTAAAGGAAAGGTAGGTCCTAATTTAAGAACCTACCTCTTGAACTATATGGTAGCAATTCATTGTAATGGGGTTATTCAGCATTAAAAGTTTGAATATTTTTGAAATAATAAATTATTGAGCAGGAACGCTGTTATTTTTCTTTGATAAATTGAAGACAATCTTCACAAACATACCCACCTTTAAAATAGATATTGTTGTAATTATTATTGCAAATCGAGCAATTTGACTTCATCCATTCACCTTCTTTCACACTCTGGGTTACCGTTTATTTTGCTAGCATATATAGTTAAATCCTTTGGTGTACTGTAGGTTAAGTATAAAACTATTAAAATAATTTAAAAGCTTTTTAATTGATGATGTCATAGTATATGTATTTATTGTAATAAAATGGTAAAACGCCGTAGAGGAGGTATCCCGATGTTTGAAAATTTTAAATTAGAGATTGAACAGGCTAAAATTATCGGTTATTCATGGGAATTGAACAGTCCTAAAGCAGTTGTCTGCATTATTCATGGAATTGGTGAACATGCTGGTCGATATGACAGAATGGCAATGAAGATGAATGAAAACGGCCTTGCAGTATTATCGATGGATTTGAGGGGGCATGGCATTTCTTCAGGTAAAAGAGGCCACTGCGCACCGAGGTTGTCGATCCTTTCTGATATAGACCACCTGCTTGAGGAAGCACAGAAAAGATATCCAAATGTTCCTATTATAGTATACGGGCACAGCATGGGTGGAAATATTGCATTAGATTACAGGAGAAGAGGGAAATGGATGGTTTTGCCCGCTGGGTATGTCGCCTCTGCACCTTGGATTATTCTTGTCAGAAAGGTGAATAAACTGTTGCTTTTGACAATGAAAATATTTTCTGAAATCAAGCCTGACTTTCAAATCAAAGCAGGAATAAAAAATGAAGATTTAGGGAATATTCAAGTAATATCACTACAGCAAAACAAAGAATTAAGGCATGATTTTATTACAGCAAGGACTGCTGTTGACGGGAATAAGATTGGGGAAGAACTGTTAATGCATGGGACTGTCGGTAAAAAATTGTTGCTTATGCATGGGGATGCAGACAAAATATGTAGCATAGAGGGAAGCAGAAAATTCTCAAAGGTGGCAAATGACTGTGAATACGTGGAATGGCCTGGCTATTTTCATGAAATACACAACGGAAACAAGGAAGAGGATGGACAGAAAGTGATAGATTTCGCCATTAAATGGATTCGAGATTTATAAATATTCACATAGACAGTGATTTATCCTTTATAAGGATTTACATAGACGGTTTTATTGCCGGTGAAAATAACCATTCCCGGCTTGGCACCGTTTGGTTTTTTCACATAACGAACTTTTGTGAAATCCACCGGTACATTTTCTGACTCTTTTGCTTTACTGTGAAGTGCAGCCAAAGAAGCAGCCTCAAGAATTGCCTGATCGCTAGGGACTTTTCCATCTAAAAAAAGAATGACATGAGAACCAGGGATATCTTTTGTATGAAACCAGATATCCTTTGGGGAGGCTGTTTTAAAGGTTAAAACGTCATTGTCAACATTGTTTCTGCCTACTAGAACTCTGAAACCATCAGTTGTCGTATAAGTAGTTGGTCCTAATTTTGCCTTAGATGGCTTCCCTGTTGTTTTTCTTTTCTTCAAATAGCCAGAAGTAATCAACTCTGTTCTAATGGCTTCGATCTCTTCTAAGGAGGAAGCTCCTTCCAGAAAAGATGCCACAGACTCAACATATTCAATATCTAAAGCAACATCTTCTAACTGAAGATGTTTTTCTTTTATGGCTGTTTTTGATTTCCCATACTTTTTAAAATATAGCTGAGCATTCTTTGAAGGAGAAAGCTTTTTATCTAGGGGAATGGTAATCTCAGTATTGTCATAATAATTATGAACCTTGGTCTGGCTTTCACCGGGGTTAATCTGGTGAAGACTGGCTGTAAGGAGCTCTCCAAACAGCCTGTAGCTTTCTGAATCCTCCGCATGAAGCAGATCTTCGGATAATCTTTGCTTTTTCAAATAAAGTTTGTTTAAATTATTATTAATCGCCTTTTCTAAATCCACACTTTTTTGTTTGATTCTATTGGACGAATCTTTGTTGGCAAAGTAAAATTCCATCGCTTCACTTAATGTGTCAAAATAAACCGATTCATTTATTTCTTTCAATGCGGATAAATTCATTATATGAAAATCAACCGGTGTTTTGGACTTATTCAAATAGACAACTGGATTTATTTCATTATTATCAAGTTTTTTATTGATTTCTGTGATTGCCCGATAAATGCCAATGGGAAGATTTGCCGGTGTGGTTCCTTTTTCCAAGGCCACATCAAGAAGATTATTGGCAACAGCGGGACTGATCCCTTGTAAAGAATTTAAAAGGGCTTTTGGTATCAAATTCATATCCGTATCAAGAATTATTTCCAGTTTTTCAGGGGTTATTTCTTCGAGGGTCAGTTTGCCTTGATCAGGTGGATACTCATAGATTTTCCCGGGCAGAAGCTGCCGATACCTGTTTACATCGATGGATATTCTTTTGATGCTGTCTATGATTTTCATGGTTTCCATGTCAACTAGAATGATATTGCTGTGTTTACCCATTATTTCAATAATCAACTTTTTGTTGACGGAAAGACCAAGTTCATTATAGGTTTCAATAGAAAATTCTATAATCCTTTCGGAATCCTTTTGAATAATTTCTGAGATCCGTCCCGCCTGAATATGCTTTCTTAAAAGCATACAAAATGAAAGGGGGGTGGCAGGATTCACAGGATTCTCTTTAATAAAATGTATTCTTGCATGACTGCTGTTGCAGGATGCATATAATTTAAAATTACCTGTTTTTGAATGTATGTTAAAAACAAGCTCATCTGCCTCCGGCTGATAAACTTTTTCTATTTTCCCACCTAAAATATTTCTGTTCATTTCTGATACGATTGCTCTGGTAATTATTCCATCAAAACTCATATGTATTCTATCCTTCTTCACTCTTTTCAAGCGACTGATTATAATGTATAATTAGTATATTATCATAAAAATCTAAGTTAGAGGAGAAAAAAGATGATAAAAAGTATGACAGGCTTCGGAAGAGGCGAATTCACAGATGGGAAAAGAAACATTATAGTTGAAATTAGAGCTGTTAATCATCGGTACAGTGATATAACCATTAAAATGTCAAGACGATATTCATTTGCTGAAGACAAAATAAAGAGTACGGTAAAGGATATTGCCCGCAGAGGCAAAGTTGAAGTATCGGTTATGGTGGAAAACATCACAGAAGATGATACCAGAATAAAATTAAACACCATGGTTGCACGCCAGTATTATGACAATTTGAATGAACTAAAAAAAGAATTTGATCTCCTTGGAGAAGTCACGTTGCAATTTTTATCAGGACTTCCTGATGTGATGAAAGCGATTCCTGATGTGGAGGATGAAGAAGAAATCTTGAAATGTCTTGAAATTTCAACACAATTGGCCGCTGAAAAACTGGACGAAATGAGAATTGTGGAAGGATCAAAACTGGCAGAAGATTTGATCAAAAGGGGAGAAATCATCCGAGAGCGGTTGACAGATATCGAAAAAAGGTCTCCAAAAGTAGTGGAAGCCTATGCAGAAAAACTGAAAAATAGGATGAAAGAATTAATTGGCAATACTGTCACTGTACCGGAAGACCGAATTCTGTTAGAAGCAGCAGTATTTGCGGATAAATGCAGTATTACTGAGGAACTTGTCAGACTTGATAGCCACATCATACAGCTGAAAACGATTATTACAAACAGCAATCAGCCGGATGGAAAGAAACTGGATTTTTTAATACAGGAAATGAATCGAGAGGCAAACACCATCGGGTCCAAGGCCAATGACATGGAAATCACCAACATCATGTTGGAAATCAAAAGCGAAATAGAAAAAATCAGAGAGCAAGTTCAAAACATTGAATAGCTCATATATAACATTGAATAGCTCATATATAACATTGAATAGCTCATATATAACATTAAATAGCTCATATATAACATTAAATAGCTCATATATTTAAGTTGAACAAAATCAGCAGACATGGTATAATATGAACTCAATTAAAGTATTAGAAAAGGGGACATTCAATGAGAAAAGGCCAGCTGTTTGTAGTTTCTGGGCCATCTGGTGCAGGAAAAGGAAGTATTTGTCAGAAACTTGTGAAAGAGCTAGATGTTGAGTTGTCAATTTCTATGACGACTAGACTGCCTCGGCCGGCAGAAATTCAAGGCGTAAACTATTATTTCGTCACTCGGGATGAATTTATGGAATCCATTGATCAAGGGGATTTACTAGAATATGCTGAGGTATACGGAAATTTTTACGGAACGCCAAAGCAAAAGGTGTTAGATAAACTTGCAACAGGTAAAGATGTGGTTTTAGAAATAGACATACAAGGGGCATTGAAAGTTAGAAATGAATATCCACAGGGAATATATATTTTCATTTTGCCACCGTCGATGACAGAACTTAGAACTCGAATAACCAGAAGAGGGTCGGATAGTCCTGACTCCATTGAATTAAGGCTAGGGGAGACATTAACAGAGGTGTCTTATATTGATCAGTACAATTATTGCGTTGTGAATGGGGACCTGGAAGAAGCAGTTGCCAGAGTAAAAGCTATTATATTAGCTGAACACTCTAGAGTTTCAGAACAAATTTACGGGCTTATCAAGAATTATAAGGAGGAAGTATAAATGTTATATCCATCAGTGAACGAAATAAGAAAAAAGGCTGACAGCAGATACACACTAGTAGTATTGGCAGCAAAGAGAGCCAGAGATATTGTTGAAGGGAAGCCTAAACTTACTACATCAGAATCAGACAAACCGGTATCTATTGCAGCTCATGAAATCATGGAAGATCTGATCACTTATAGAAGAGACTAATAGAAAATACGAATAATATTTAGCGGCGGTAATACCCGCCGCTTTTGTGTTATAACAGCTGTAAATTAGCGTTTAAAAAATTACAGTTATTGTTGAATCTGCTTGAAAATTCTGATAATATTTGTAAAATCATATCTGGAGGTGGCAGAATGGATAGATTTATTCCTGTAATCAAGCCCAGATTAAGCATAAAGGTTAATGTAGATGAGATATTATATATAGAACAGTATCTTAGGAAAACCAAGATCATTACAGAAACAGAAACCCATGAAATGTATTCCAAAATCGATGATTACCTAGTATATCTAGGAAGTAATTTCTTGAAATGCCATAGAAGTTTATATGTCAATATGGACAAGATTATTTCCATGAAAGAACAAAGTATTGTTTTCTTCAATGGAAACAGTTTATATTTAAGTAGAGATAAGTTCACTGCAGCAAGACAGTACTTCTCTCGTTATATTACTTGTAATAAAAATCTGCTTGTATGTATATTTTTTTCTTGCAATTTTTGTTGACTTGTAGTATAGTTTTTGTTGGTCTATCAATACATTTAGGCCGTAAATATTTGTCACACCTAATCACTTAAAGGTTGGTGCCTTTACAGGTTGCTTTTAAGGAAAATTAGGTGGAAGGTAAAAACCAGGAGGATAAAAAATGTCAGTAATTTCAATGAAACAACTACTTGAAGCCGGTGTACATTTCGGACACCAAACCAGAAGATGGAACCCAAAGATGGCTCCTTACATCTTCACAGAGAGAAATGGAATCTACATTATCGATTTACAGAAAACTGTAAAAAAAATTGATGAAGCTTATGATTTCATGAGACAAATTGGAGAAACAGGGAAACCAGTACTTTTTGTAGGGACTAAAAAACAGGCGCAGACAGCAATTGAAGATGAAGCGAAGAGATGCGGAATGTTCTTTGTCAATCAAAGATGGTTAGGCGGAATGCTTACAAACCATAAAACAATTTCTGGAAGAATTAAAAGATTATATGAAATTAACGCAATGGAAACAGATGGAACTTTCGAAAAACTTGGAAAGAAAGAAGTCTTGAAACTTAGACTTGAATTGATCAGACTGGAAAAGTTTTTAGGCGGTATCAAGGATATGAAGGGAATGCCGGGCGCATTGTTCATAGTTGATCCTAAAAAAGAAAGAATTGCTGTTAAAGAAGCTAGAATTCTTGGAATTCCAATCATTGGTATTGTAGATACAAATTGTGATCCTGATGATGTAGATTTTATCATTCCAGCGAATGATGATGCAATCAGAGCGGTTAAACTAATTGCTGGAAAAATGGCGGATGCTATTATTGAAGCAAATCAAGGCGAAAGCTATGATGAAG
>JBBRXC010000068.1:0-8654 GCA_038248745.1 Peptostreptococcales bacterium
GCCTTGCCTTGAATTTCGGTATAAGTCTTGTCAATGGAGTAGGAACCATCGACAGCGACTATAGAGGGGAAATAGGGGTCATTCTAATTAACCTTGGTAAAGAAGATTTTACCGTTAGCAATGGGGATCGAATTGCCCAGATGATTATTGGTAAATATGAGAGAATTGAATGGGATAAGACTCATGTTTTATCGGAGACCGAAAGAGGTCCAGGTGGTTTTGGTCACACTGGATTTTAAATAATAAAATATGAATGAAAGATGAGGTTGTATATGCTTGGATTAAAAAAGAAAGAAGATGTTTTTTTTGACTTATTTATTGAATCATCGGCTAAAGTAATAGTCGTGGGAGAAACTTTTCTGGATTTGGTACACAATTATGAAAATGTTGAAGATAAAGTCCCTAACTTGAAGGTTCTTGAAACAGATTGCGATATGCAGACGCATAAAATATTGAAAAAATTAAATGAATCCTTTATTACCCCTTTTGACAGAGAGGATATTTACAATATTGCCCGTGATACTGATGATATTGTAGATTGTATTGAAGAGGTTGCCAACAGATTCTTAGTATTTGATGTAAAAGAGATGCGACCTGAAGCAGTTATTATGGCGGATTTAATCATGCAGAGCATCAGAGAATTAGATGTTTTGTTTAAACACTTAAGGGAAATTAAACTTAATACCATTGTAAGAGAACAGATTATCGAAGTGAACAGAATAGAAAACGAAGGGGATATTATCTATAGAAAAGCATTAACAAGGCTTTTTAAAACCGAGAAAGATCCGATTGAAATTATCAAGTGGAAACAACTTTATGAACTTCTTGAAGAAAGTATTGATGCCTGTGAAAATGTTGCAAATATTGTTGAAGGTTTGGTAATGAAGCATGCTTAGTGGGATTCTTCTTTTGGTTGTTGTTTTTGCCCTTATTTTTGAATTCATCAATGGATTTCATGATACAGCCAATGCCATAGCAACCTCTGTATATACAAAGGCTTTAACTGCAAGAAAAGCAATTATAATGGCGGCAGTGATGAATTTTATGGGAGCCTTGGCAAGCGAAAAGGTTGCCAAAACCATATCAACAGGATTGGTGGATGTTGAGCTGCAACAGTATGTCATTCTGGCTGCTTTGATCGGCGCCATTCTCTGGAACCTGTTTACTTGGTGGAAGTGTATCCCTAGCAGTTCTTCCCATGCGTTGATTGGAGGACTTCTGGGTGCAACAATCGTTTACACCTCCTCTTTGGAACATGTTCTTTGGACAGGTGTATTTCAAAAAGTTATTGTACCGTTGTTTGCTTCACCAGTTATTGGTTTTTTAATAGGATTTCTTTTAATGTCCAGTATTTTTAAAGTTTTTGCCAACTGGTCACAAAATAAAGTCAACAAAACATTTCTGAAACTGCAGATTTTTTCTGCAGCACTTGTGGCTTTTTCTCATGGGAATAATGACGCACAGAAAACCATGGGAATCATCACGCTTGCCCTTATTACAGGAGGCGCACTGGATGCGCAAGCAGGAATACCCCTTTGGGTGAAACTGGCCTGCGCTGTGACAATGGCAATTGGCACATCCATTGGTGGGTGGAAAATCATGAAAACCATGGGGTGCGGCGTGACAAAACTTCAGCCTGCCAGCGGATTTGCGGCCCAGACAGGTGCAGCGTTGGTTATTGAAACCATGTCCTTTTTAGGGGCGCCGGTTAGTACCACGCAGGTCATTACCACGGCAGTCATGGGAGCCGGAACTGCAAAAAGAGCTTCTGCCGTCAAGTGGGGAATTGCCAAGGGAATCGTGGTTGCATGGGTTGTAACATTGCCGATTACAATGATTCTTGGTGGTGTGATTGTATATTTAATGGGAATATTTATTTAGGAGCGTTATGATATTAAGAGAAGATCTGGAAAAAAGAGAATACAGCATTCTTTCTCCTTTTGCTGCCAAGTCAGCTGAATCAAAGGGACGAGAATATGAAGAACCCAAATGTGAATTCAGAACGGAATTCCAAAGGGACAGAGATCGGATTGTGCATTCAAAGTCATTCAGAAGGTTGATGCATAAAACTCAGGTTTTTCTGGCACCGGAAGGAGATCATTTCAGAACCAGATTGACGCATACCCTTGAAGTGTCACAAATCGCCCGAACCATTGCTAGGGGATTGGGGTTAAATGAGGATTTAGCCGAAGCTATTGCATTGGGTCATGATTTGGGGCATACACCATTTGGTCATAATGGAGAGTTTTTCCTTTCAGAAATTCACCCAGGAGGATTTAAACATAATGTTCAAAGTCTTCGTGTTGTAGAAGTTTTAGAAGGGGAAAAAGAGTATACAGGAATCAATCTCACACTAGAAGTAAGAGATGGCATTTTAAATCATACCGGCAACGTATTACCAATAACGTTGGAAGGGCAAATCGTTAAAATCAGCGATAGAATTGCTTACATCAATCATGATATCGATGATGCAATCAGAAGTAAAGTGATAAGTTTTGACTGTTTACCAACAGCGTGTATAAAAATTCTTGGCATTGATCACAGAACTAGAATAAACACACTTGTGGGGGATATTATAAAAAACAGCGACGGAAAAGACATGATTCTCCAAAGTATTACATGCAGTGAAAGTATGAATGAATTGAGGACATACATGTTTAATCATGTATACCATAATAAAATAGTAAAAAAAGATGAAGATTTAGATAAAGTTAAAAATATCATTTATTCATTATATAACTATTATATTGAGAATCCAGAGCTTCTTCCTGAAGAAGGACAAGGGATGATTCAGAAAGATGGTGTCAATGAAGTTGTGAAAGATTATATTGCAGGAATGACGGACCGTTTTGCCGTGAATTTATATGAAGAACTTTTTATTCCTAAAGGCTGGAAATAAATAAATATTAAATAAATATAAATATATTAAAAATAAAAAAAGGGATATGCCAATTTTTGTAGAATATTACTACGTGAAAATATAATATACTTTGGAGAAATGATGAGCATATCAATCAGTGATAATATAGTAGATGAGATTAAAAGTAGGTGTAACATTGTAGATGTCATCGGGCAAGTGGTTCCGCTTAAAAAAACAGGGAGCAACCACAAAGGTGTATGCCCATTCCACAATGAGAAGACACCTTCTTTTGTTGTGTCAGAAACAAAGCAAATTTATACCTGTTTTGGATGTGGGGCAACTGGCGATGCTATTGAATTTGTGGAAAAATATTATAATCTAGAGTTTAAAGAAGCTATAGAGAAAATAGCTGGTCAGTATGGCATTGAAATGAAAAGCACTTCGCCAGGTGACGGAAAAAGAGAAGAACTTTATGAAATCAACAGGGAAGCGGCCACTTTTTTTTATAAAGCCTTTATTAAAAACAATAATACTGGGTACAACTATATGAAGAAACGTGGAATTGATCTTTCAACACTGAAAAAATTTGGTGTCGGATATGCGGATTCGGAATGGGATAGCATTTATAATCATTTTAAAGATAGAGGCGTAGATGTGAAACTCCTTATTGAATTGGGTTTGATTTCCGAATCTAAGGGTAAATACTTTGATAAGTACAGAAATAGAATCATGTTTCCAATCATAAATACAAGGGGCAAAATAATCGGGTTTGGTGGAAGAGCAATTGGAGATGATTCTCCCAAGTACTTGAATTCTCCAGAATCAAAAATTTTTATGAAGAAAAATAATCTTTATGGCATTAATCTTACAAGACAAGAAATAGATAAAGAAGATTATGCAATTCTGGTAGAAGGTTATATGGATACGATTTCCTTGTATGAAAGCGGCATTAGAAATGTTTGTGCGTCTTTAGGTACAGCCCTGACTGAAAACCAGGCAAAGTTGCTGAAAAGATACACAAATAATATTGTGCTTTCTTATGATGCAGACGTGGCAGGCCAGACAGCTTCACTAAGAGGAATGGATATTTTATATCAAGAGAATTGCAAAGTTAAAGTTCTACAGGTGACTGATGGTAAAGATCCTGATGAGTTTGTCAGAAAAAGAGGAAAAGAGGCATTTATCAAACTGGTAAAAGAAGCGTTGCCTTATGCTGATTATAAGCTTTATTTGTTGAAAAATAAGTATGACATTAACACCACAGAGGGGAGCATAGATTTACTCAAAGAGTCTGCTAAAATCCTGAAGGAGTTAACCCCTATAGAAGCGGAGGCATATATAAAAAAATTGGCAAAGGATACAAAAATATCAGAAAGTGCTATACGTTTTGAGGTCAATGGCCATAATAATGAACCAGTTCCGCAGAGACACCATTATGAAAATGATGATGAAAACATTGGAAACCAACTTTTACCCATTGATATGCTTGAAAAAAACATCATCAAAATACTCCTTTTAAAAAGTTCCTATATAAACAAGGTTCAATCTATAGAGAACGCCTTCTTGAGTGAAAGTGGGAGAAAAATATTTGAAATGATTGTTTCCATCACCAATAGCAGTGAGGAAATAGATATCAGAAAATTGCAGGATAGCCTTGAAGAGAGGGAAAGAAGCATTTTAAACGATATAATGGAAAACATACATTTGGCTGGAAAAGAAGAAATAATTTTTAATGATTGTATTCATAGCATTAATAACAAAATAGTGATTAGAAAAGAAAGAGATTTGATTTTTAGATTATCTATGGCTGACGAAGAAGAAAACATTGAAAAAATAAATGAAATTACTAAAGAATTAATGGAATTACAAAAATTAAAAAATATTGATAGGAGATAATGCGATGAGTTACGAACAAGTGAATGAAGAAAAACGGGTAGAATACATCCATGATTTAACGGAAAAAGCAAAGTTAAAAGGGAGCATTACATACAGGGAAGTAGCAGAGATGCTTGAATCTGTAGATATGGATAAAGATCAGATTGAAGAGGTTTATGAAAGTCTGATGGCTCTTGGCATTGAGGTCACCTCTGAGTCAGATCGGGAAGATTTTGTCATATTATCGCTGGAGCATGATGATGCTGATCCTGATGTTGATATAACAACTGTTGAAGAAATACCTGTTGAAGCTGATATAGAAACGGTTATTCCAAAAGGAATTTCAGTCGATGATCCAGTAAGAATGTATTTAAAGGAAATAGGTAAAGTTTCCCTTTTGTCTGGGGATGAAGAAATTGAACTAGCCAAGAGAATGGAACTTGGAGATGAAGAAGCCAAAGGCAGGTTATGCGAAGCAAATCTTAGATTAGTCGTCAGCATTGCAAAAAGATATGTTGGAAGAGGGATGCTGTTTCTTGATCTTATCCAAGAGGGAAATCTGGGGTTGATAAAAGCCGTTGATAAATTTGATTGGAGAAAAGGATATAAATTCAGCACCTATGCCACGTGGTGGATCAGGCAGGCAATCACCCGTTCCATTGCAGATCAGGCAAGAACTATTCGTATACCTGTACATATGGTAGAGACAATCAATAAACTTATTAGAATATCAAGACAATTGCTTCAAGAGTTTGGCCGAGAACCAACCCCGGAAGAAATTGCAGAAGAAATGGATATTTCAGTAGAAAAAGTAAGAGAAATTTTAAAAATTGCACAGGAACCTGTATCGCTAGAAACACCAATTGGTGAAGAAGAAGACAGTCATTTAGGCGACTTTATACCGGATGAAGATGTCCCAGCACCGGCTGAAGCGGCAGCGTTTTCAATGCTGAAAGAACAATTAATAGAAGTATTGGATACTTTGACAGAAAGAGAACAAAAAGTTTTAAAATTAAGGTTTGGCCTTGAAGACGGCAGAGCCAGAACCCTTGAAGAGGTAGGCAAAAGATTTGATGTCACAAGAGAAAGAATCAGACAAATTGAAGCGAAAGCGCTTAGAAAACTAAGACACCCAAGCAGAAGTAAAAAATTGAAGGATTATCTGGAATAAATAATTGAAGGATTATCTGGAATAAATAAGGGAAGATTGATGATAAAGTTATCTGAAAGACTTGAACTTATAGCCAATTTAATTGATAAAGATGAAACCATGGCCGATATAGGAACAGACCATGGTTTTTTGCCCGTTGCACTTTGGGAAAGGGGAATCTGCAAGAAGATTATACTTTCAGATGTTAATAAGGGCCCTCTTGAAAAAGCAAGTGAAAATATTAAGGCAACAAACCCAGGAATAGAATTTGATTTACGACTTGGAAATGGGTTGGAAACAATTGAATTGGGAGAGGTTAGTACACTGGTCATTGCAGGAATGGGCGGCGTGCTCATCACAGAAATCCTAGGGGCGGACCTTGAAAAAAGTAAAAGTTTTAAAAAGATAATACTTCAGCCAAGAAATGGGCAAGGCAAACTTCGATACTGGCTATTAACAAATGGATTCCATATCATGAAAGAAGATCTGGTAAAAGAAGGCCTATATCTTTGTGAAATTCTTGTTGTGAAAACGGTTGCAAATAAAAGCGAAGTATCCGCCACAACGGTTGCTGCCAATAATATTGAATGGGTTGAAATGAAATATGAACTTCCTGAAATCCAGTTAATCAAAGGCAATCCATTATTAAAGGACTTTATTGAAAAAAAAATCAAAATCGAAAAAAAAATAATAAAAAAAATTATTTCTGGAGGCAACAAAGACTTTCCATTGAACAAAGAAAAAATATCACAATCAGAAAATCGCATCCTATATATGAATAACTATTTAGAAATGGAGAAAGAATAAAATGGGAATCCCATATGCTGATTTAATTGAATCAATAGAGAATATTGCACCCCCGTTTCTCATGGAAGAATGGGATAATTCAGGTATACAAATAAAAACATCAAATAGGGATATAGAGAAAATCATGGTAGCCCTTGAGATCCGAGATGATGTTATACAAGAGGCGATATTAAACAAAGTGGACCTGATTGTTACACATCACCCCCTGATCTTTCATGAAATTAATCAAATTAATGTAGATGATGCAGTGGGAAGATACATTGATCATCTTGTAAAGAACAGCATTTCTGTTTATTCAACGCATACCCCATTTGACAAAGCAATAGGTGGGAATAATGATTATCTGATTGGTTTGATCAATTTGAAAATATCAAGAATGGTTGGCACTGGAAATTTTGGAGAATTTGGCATCGGCAGATTAATTAAACTGCGAACACCAATTAGTCTGGATTCTGTAATTTCTGCTGTAGAAGAGGGTCTTTCAATTCCTACCTTTGAAATAAAGAAAGTTGGGGATAGAGGAAACGCCATCCAAAAAATTGGCATATGTTCTGGTTCAGGCGCCAGTTTGATTCATGATGCGTTGAAAAACGGTTGTGATTGTTTGATTACTGGAGACATTAAATATCATGACGCTCAATATGCGAGAGAAATGGGGCTTTGTCTGATTGATGCGGGCCATTATTATACCGAAAAAATATTTTCAGTGAATTTTGCTGAAAAGTTGAATAAATTAATTGGTAATAAAATAATAATAATAGAATCAAAAATAAATTTAAATCCTTTTGGAAACTACTGATAACTGTGGTATAATTTATTGGAGTAGGCCAGACAGTCGCGTGATTTAGTTCACGAGGAAAGTCCGGGCTCCATAGGGTAAGGGTGCCAGATAACGTCTGGTGAAGGTGACTTTAAGGAAAGTGCAACAGAAACATACCGCCGAAGGGTTCAGACCCTGGTAAGGTTGAAATGGTGAGGTAAGAGCTCACCGGCAATATGGCAACATATTGGCCGTGTAAACCCCACTCGGAGCAAGACCAAATAGGGCACAAAAGGTGGCGGCCCGTCACTGCCCAATAGGTAGGTCGCTTGAGCTTGTTGGCGACGACAAGCCTAGATAGATGATTGTTTAATACAGAACCCGGCTTATAGGCCTACTCAATTCATCAAAATCAAACCTTCTGCAAAGAAGGTTTTTATAATTATGTGCTACAGAAGAATAGGAGAATTTATTTAAAATGGAAGCAAAATCTTTAAGAATGGGAACCAGCCCAATGGGGAAACTAATTCTTACCATGTCAATACCCGCAATGTTTTCGATGATGGTTCAAGCTTTATACAATATTATTGACGGTATTTTTATTGCAACCATATCAAGTGAAGCGTTGACGGCAGTAACTTTGATATTTCCAATATCTATGTTTATTATTTCTGTTAGCGTAGGAACAGGGGTAGGGGTGAATTCCCTGATTTCCAGAAGATTAGGCCAAAGGCTATATGAGGAAGCAAACAGTGTCGCTAATCAAAGTTATCGGTTGGCATTTATTAGTGGTGCAATATTCGCTTTCCTTGGGATATTTCTTTCGGGAACCTTTGTGCGCCTTTTTACAGATAACCAGTTTGTCATAGATAATGCGACCATATATTGTCAGATTGTAACCGTTTTTTCCATATTTATTATGCTGCAGATCAATAATGATCGGATTCTTCAAGCCCAGGGGAATATGCTGATTCCAATGATTACAAATTTAATTGGCGCAACAGTTCATATCATTCTTGCTTATTTTTTGGTTTTCGGTCATGGACCATTTCCTGTACTTGGTGTTGCCGGTGCAGCAATTGCTACAGTTACGGGACAGGCTGTCGGTGTGGCACTGGGATCTTATTACATTTTCAATCGCGAGCATTTACTTAAAATTAAAATACGTGGATTCAAAACAAGCTGGAAAACCATAAAGGATA